>DATBAK010000001.1 GCA_036271555.1 Acidimicrobiia bacterium | reverse complement strand
ACCGTCGAGACGGACCGACGAAACCAAGTCGCCCTGACGATCGCGCACATGTACTCCGACCGAGCGCTGCCGCGCCTCGACATCGGACGGCTCCGCGCAACATGGCTCACCCACCAACTCGAAGTATTCGGCTTCGACGTTCTTCTTGCAGCGTCTGGTCTCCGGCAGTCATCTCTGTTCTGCGATCTGGTCGCGCTCTTCCCGAAGCCGAGCGAGGAAGTCATCTGCCAGCAGCTCAGGGGTCGACTGCTGTGAAGCCCTCCGAGATCGCCTTCGCCGAGGAGTGGGCGCGCGTTCCCGCGGCCGAGTGTGAAGGCATGCTTCGCAAGGGCGTTCGACGACGAGGGCTTTCGGTGCACGCGCTGTTCGTCGGGATCTTCCTGACGAAGCTCGCTCGGCGTCCCCAACATCTGACCGAAGTGTTCGAGACGTTGCTGACTCTGCCCGCGTCGGCGAAAGCGCGGCTCCGCCTTCCGAACAATCTGAGCTACAGAGAGGTCGAACGGCTCTACGGTCTCGTTGTCGAGCCGCTTGATCCGACACCCGTCTACTCGTCGCGCGCCGACGCGACGCGACGAAAGCCGCTCACGGAACAGGAAATTGCGGACCGCTCGGAGCGACGCGACGCGATCATCCATCGCATCATCGACGGAACCATTCCGACCCAGTATCGAGACCACTCCTCACACGCCACAGATTGGTCGGACCGAGAGAGCTGGGGACACATGGTTCCGTCCGGACAGATCGGCGCCGACGCGGACGCGCACTGGGGACACCGCCACTCGACGCAGCCGGGTCAGCAAGGCGAGATGTTCTACGGCTACTACGAGCAAGTAGTCACCATGACCCGCGATGAAGACGGGCCTGCCGTTCCCGAGTTGGTGCGCGGCATGACGTTCTCACCGGCAGCCACGACCCAGGCGCCCCTGCTCACCGATCTCCTCGCGCGCCTCGTCGCTGGCGGTTTGAGGCCGGGCGACCTGCTGGCCGACTCCGGGTACACGAACATCGACGGTTGGACGCTGTCGTTGTGGGCCATGGGCTTCAGGCCCGTCATCGACCTTCATCCAAACCAGCAAGGCAGGCGCGGTGCCTTCGAAGGCGCGTTCATCGTTGATGACCTTCTCCTTTCGCCGGGAACACCGAAGAAGTTCCAGCTCATCAATCCGCCTGGTTTCGGAGCGAGCGCGAAAGCATGGGCTGCGTACGACGAGCTAGTCGCGCAACGCAGCAACTATGCCCTCGTCCCCTTCGGTCGACGCGACGCCGATGGGTACCAGCGCTACATGTGCCCGGCGTCCGCTGGCCACGTGTGCTGCGCGCTCAAGGAATCATCGGTCTCGGTGGAACTGACTCGACTGACAGTCCCGAGGCCGCCGAAACGTCCGCCGCGCATCTGCGCGCAGGCGACGATCACTGTTCCGCCGACCATCGCGGACAAGGCGCGGCAGAAGCATCCGTGGAAGTCCAAGGCTTGGCGGAAGTCGTACCGACGCCGAACGGCTGTCGAACGATCGTGGGGGTACACGAAGTCCAAGGCGACTGTGGATCTGACACGCGGGAATGTCCGGTTGATGGGCTGCACGAAGAACGCGCTGATGCACGCGATCGCGTGGGCCGTCGTCAACTATCGGCTCCTAACCGCGTGGGCCGCTCGTCAGGCGGCATCGTCGACTCCGTCCGTGCCACGCTCTCGGCGCAGGCGACGCGACCAGACCTACGCCGACGCGACCCGACAGGAGTCGCGTCCGAGCAGTCGAGCGCCGTAGCCGAGCCCTATCGAAGGGTTGGCCCAAGGAGCGCACTACCGGTGCGCTCCTTCGTCGCGCCCAAAAGTGCGCCTCGGGCACAGTCCAGGTCGAGCGCGACTCCGGCCAGCAAGCGCGAAACGACCAACGGACGTGGAAACCGTTTAGCCGACACGGCAACACGCGTTGACGCGCCCGGCGCGTGTTCGGGCCGCGCGGCCGCTCAAAACAGGCCCGAACGGTGAACGGTCGACCGGCTGAAACGTGAAGGTCATGCAGAGCGGGCGACGGGAATCGAACCCGCGTTCTCAGCTTGGGAAGCTGATCGCGACGGTTACCGGCGAACAGCGGCGAACAACATGTGCAGGTCAGCTACGGCGCGCGCACGCCGGCGAACAGCAGCGGACGACGGCGGCCGCGGGATGCTCGCGGGATGGACTTCAGCTGCGGAGTCCGCGGGCGAAGGCTTCGATCGCGCGGCGACGCGGTCGATTGGTCCACGAACACGCGGCGGACCCGAGCGTGGGACGACTCGCCCGTGCACGCCGCTACAGATACTGGAACTTGTCGGCGGTGACGGCTGCGCTGCTTCCGCCGGCCGTCGTGACGAAGATGTCATTGACGCCGGCCGTGTGCGCCGGCGTCACCGCCGTGATCTTTCGTGCCGAGACCACGGCGTAGCTCGTGACCGCGACGGTGCCGAAACGCACTTGGGTCGCGCCGGTGAAACCCGTGCCCGCGATCGTGACGTGAGTCCCCCCCGCTGCCGGGCCCGAAACCGGTGAGATCGACGTGATGATCGGAGGCGACGCCGTCCGACCGACGAGCACGTTGCCGGCAACATCGACGGCGACGCACAACGCCGCAGTGGGGCACGAGACGGAGTCGAACGAGTTCGCGCCGTCGATGTCGGCGACCGTCCACGCGAACGGGCCGCCGGTGGGGTCGGTCGAGGTGACCACGCGGCCGGCGTTGTCGACGGCGACGCACAGCGAGGCGCTCGGACACGAGATGCTGTGCGCCGCGCGCAGGTCGACGTGGGCGCTGCTCCATGCGGTGGTGCCCCCGGCGGGTCGCGTGGAGGTGGCGACGTCGCCGGTGAGGTCGGTGGCAACACAGAGCGACACCGCGAGGCACGAGATGCTGTTGAGCGCTCGCCCGGGGAGGATGCTGCTCGCGGTCCAGACCGGCGAGCTCGCGGCCGGGTTCGCCGAGACGATCGCGTTGCCCGCGCCGTCGACGATCACGCACAAGGTCACACGGGAACATGCGATGGCGCGCAGCGACGAGCCGATGAGCGCGCTGTTCGCGCTCCACGCGGCCGCGCCTCCGGACGGATCAGTGGCGGTGAGCACGTTGCCGCCGTCGTCGATCGCGACACAAAGCGTTGGCGTCGCGCACGAGAGGGCCGTGAGCCCGAAGCCGGCGTCGACGTTGGCGGTTGTCCACGCGGCGGAACCCCCGGTCGGGTTGGTGGCCGTGAGCACGTTGCCGCCGTCGTCGATCGCGACGCACAGCGTTGCGCTCGGACACGAGACGGCCGCGAGCGTGAACGGTGTGACGTCGATGGCCGAGGCGGTCCACGACGCGACGCCGCCGGTGGGTTTGGTGGACGTCACCACGTTGTCGGCGTTGTCGACCGCGACGCAGAGCGACGCGGTCGGACACGAGACCGCATTGAGCGCCGCGGCGTCGATCGGCAACGGGTTGGAGAACAGCAGCGGCGACGGTGCGGGCGCCGCGAACGTGAAACCGTCGCCGCTCACGAGTGCGGTCGTGCCCGCGACCGTCGTCACGGAGAGGTCGACGCGTCCGGCCGATTCCGCAGGTGAGGCCGCCGTGATCTGCGTGTCGGAGACGACGGTGTAGGAGGCTGCGGGAACCGCGCCGAACTGCACGCTGGTCGCACCGCTGAACCCGCTCCCCGTGATGGTGACGGTAGTGGCGCCGCCGGGCGGCCCGGAGGCGGGAGCGACCGCGCTCACCGTGGGCCGCGGCAGCGTGCCGGTGAAAAGGTTGCCGACGTCGTCGCCCACCACGCACAACGCAATGGTCGGGCAGGCGACGGCGGTCACCCCGTTCGTGCTGTCCAGCCTGCTCGCAGTCCACGTCGCCCCAACGCCGGTCGGGTTGGTGAAGGTGAGCACGTTGCCGCTGTCGTCGACGGCGACGCACAACGATGGGCCCGCACACGACACGGCGTTGAGCTCGTTGGAGCCGTCGACGGAACGCTCCGTCCATGCCGGGCCACTACTGACCGCGGCCGGGTCGGTGGAAGTCAGCACGTTGCCGCTGTCGTCGACGGCGACGCACAACGAAACGCTCGGGCACGAAAGCGCGGTGAGCACCGCTTCGCTGTTGTGGTCGCCGCCGGTTGCGGCCCAAGTCCCAGCCAGGGGGTTGGTGGCGGCAAGCAAACCGAGGCCGTCGATCGCGACGCACAACGTCGTGCTCGGGCACGTGACATCGGCGAGCAAACGCGTGCCACCGATTGCGCGTCGATGCCATGCGGCCGGCCCGCCCGTCGGGTTGTTCGAGTAGACCAACTCTCCGGCAGCGTCCGTACCCATGCACAACGTCATGGACGGGCACGAGATGCCGGTCAGCGCCAGGCCGTCGCCGACGACGGCCGTCGATCTCCAGGTGAGCACGCCGCCCGTCGGGTTCGTCGACACGAGCACGTCTCCGTAGCTGTCGATGGCGACACACATCGACGTGGTCGGACACGAGATGCCGGTGATGGAGAGGGCGTAGTCGGCGTCCCACGGCGTCCACGCGGCCCGGCCTCCGGCGGGGTTCGTCGAGGTAAGGAGGTTGCCCGACGAATCGGCCGCGACGCACAACGATGCACTCGGGCACGAGATCGCGGTGATCCCGTTGATGTCGTCGATCGGAGTCGTGGTCCACGCGGCCGGTCCCTTGGTCGGCTTGCTGGACGTGACGATGTTCGCGTGGAGGTCGAGCGCGACGCACATAGTCGTGAAAGGGCACGCGATGCTCGAGAAGCCATTCGCGGCGTCGACACTGGCGCTGCTCCACGCGGCCGCACCCCCGGTCGGGTGCGTGGCGGTGATCACGTTGCCGGCGAAGTCGACCGCGACGCACAACGAGGTGTTCGCGCACGAGACGTCGGCGAGCGGCGTTCCGTCGATCGTGTCGATGGTCCACGCAGCCTCGCCACCGGTCGGGTTGGTGCTCGCAAAGACTTGGCCGCTGTCGCCGACGGCGACGCACAACGAGACGGTCGGACACGAGACGCGGTCGAGATGATCAGCCTGGCCGGGCACCAGACTGGTGACGGTCCACGCGCCCGCCCCTCCGGCGGGGTTCGTCGACGTGATCACGTCACCCGTTGCGTCGACGACGACGCACAACGACGCACTGGCACACGCGATGCCCTTGAAGAACGCACCGACGCGCGTCACCGTCCAGGCGCCCGCACCGCCGGTGGGATTGGTCGACGTCACGACGTTACCGGCGCCGTCGACGGCCACGCACAATGCAACGCTCGGGCACGCGAGGGCGCGGAGGGAGTCAAAAGCAGGGTCGATCGTCGCGCGCGTCCAGGTCGTCGCTCCGCCCTTCGGGTTGGTCGAGACCAAAGCCTGCTGGTCGGTGATCGCGACGCACAACCCGACACTCGGGCACGAAACGCCGACAATCGGGTGCTGAAAATCGAGGTCGGACACGGTCCAGCCGTCCACTCCACCGAGTGGGTCGACCGACGTGACCAGCCGGCCTTGGTCGTCGCCGGCGACGCAGAGCTTCTTGGTGGCGCACGAGACACTGAGCAACTCACCGACGTTGTTGGGCGCCTGGTGGTCGATCCGCACGGGAGCCGAGAACTTCAGCTGCGATGACGCGGCGGCCGTCGGTACGGATGCCGCCAACACGGCAGCCGATGTACCGAACATCGCCACGACAATTGCCAAAATCCAGCTGCGTTGGATAGCCACAATGCTCTCCGCCCGTTGTCAAAGTCGACCCCAGTCAAACCGGGGCGTCGGTCGAAGGCAACCGAGCGCGCCATCCATGATCGCGAGAGCGATGACACAGACAGAGCGGGCGACCGGGATCGAACTGGCGTTCCCAGCTTCGGAAAATGTCGCGACGGTTGGCGGCGAACCTCGGCGAACAACATGTGCAGGCCACGTGCGGCGAGCGGCCGCCGGCGCACAAGGCCGGCCGGCGGCGACCGCGGGATACTCGCGGGATGGCCTCGGGTGCTCAGTGAGCCCTTCTCGCCGACGTTTCGCGTGACTCGCTGAACTTCCGTCATCGGTCCAGCCGCCCGAAGTTCTGATCAACGTGTCCACGAAGAGACCGTCAGGAACTTTGTCGAGGTGACGTGATCTGAGGGTGGCCCTCCCGTCACGGGATCAGGTCCTCTGGGCAAGGTTGCGTAGGACCACGGTCTAAATGGGGTTGCGATCTCTTTAGCGTCCTATGGGTGATCGAGCCCTAGATCCCGCGAGCATTCTCCTCGGCGGGCGGTATATCCCAAGCGCCGATCTCGACGGGCTCGCCGCCGCGCGGTGGGCCGAGTGGCGCGGTCCGGTGCCGATCTGCACCGCGCGACGCCGGGTCTTCGCTACCAGCTTCGATCTGTGCCCGAGAACGACACCCGCTCTTGTGTGTTCCACGCTCGGTCGTGAGTGTGCGCGCCATGAACGAGACCGCCGACTTCCGGATCGATCGAATCAGCCCGGTTTCGGGAGAGACACCCGCCTCCGAGGCGAGTCACCGACGCGCTCCTTCGTCGACGAGTCGTTGGCTCCAACCAGGAAAAGGTTGCAATGAACAGCGCACACGTTCCGAGCCGACGATCGTTGGTCCGATCAGTCTCGGGGCGGATCCTGGCCGGGTCGGTCGTCGCCTGCGGCGGGACCTCGACAAACCGGCCTGCCGCCGCGGCATCGAGCGCTCATTCGTCCACCGGCCGGCACCGCTCGGTCGCGCCGCTCACGTCGTCGGCAACCTCGGCACGCACCGACCTCGCCTGCGACCTCGTGACCAAGGCCGAGGTACTCCGTCGCCGTCGGGTACCCAATCGTGACGAGGTGGCCCGGGCGTATGGCGTCTCGGAGGCTTGGGCTCGAAGCTCGTCGCCGTTCCCGCGCGGAGGGCGAGACGGCGTTCGAAGCGCGGTCACGCCGACGAAAACGGTCACCGACCGCGACGGAGCCGCCGGTCGTCGCGCTGATCTGCGAACTCCGGCGGAGGCTCGCCCCGCAGGGGCTAGGACGCAGGGGCTTGGACGCAGGGCGGACACGATCGCGTGACACCTCGAGCACGACCGTGGCACGTATCGGCACCGTGCGACGGGTGCATCGGATCCTGGTGCGCGCCGGCCCGGTCACACCCGCACCGAAGAAAGGGACTGCTGTCGGTTCGGTTGACTCCTCGACCTGCCCCGACCGTCGTCAAACGCCCTTCGCTCACGCGGCTTCGCAAGAGCTTGCGTACCCATCGGTCTCGGCCGAACCGCGCGCCGAACGTGGGAGTCGACGCGATCCGCGGTTGCACGGGTCCTTTGCCTCGCCCGCGGGATGGACGCGAGATGGCCACCGACGGAGCACGCGCGGGTCCGCCGTCAGCGGACATCTATGGACGTCGGCGAACCACCACGAACGAGCGGGCGACCAGGATCGAACTGGCGTTCTCAGCTTGGGAAGCTGATGTTCTACCGCTGAACTACACCCGCGGAGCCAGCGACGCTACCAAAGGCCTCCCGTTAGCATCCGCGCCGTGATCCTCTCCGACGTCTCGATTCGCAAGGCCCTCGCCGAGGGTCGGATCCTCATCGAGCCGCTCGGCGAGGACGCGATCCAGCCGTCGTCGGTCGACCTCCACGTCGACCGCTACTTCCGCGTCTTCCGCAACGACACGACGCCGTTCATCGACCCGAAGGAGCCGCAGGAGAACCTGACCGAGCTCGTCGAGGTGTCCGAAGACGCGGCGTTCATCCTTCACCCCGGTGAGTTCGTGCTCGGCTCCACCCACGAGCGCGTCGCGCTCCCCGACGATCTCGTCTCCCGACTCGAGGGGAAGTCGAGTCTGGGGCGGCTCGGCCTGCTGATCCACAGCACCGCGGGCTTCGTCGACGCGGGCTGGGACGGACACCTCACGCTCGAGCTCTCGAATGTCGCGAACCTCCCGATCGCCATCTATCCCGGCATGAAGATCGGGCAGATCTCCTTCTTCGAGATGACGACGCCCGCGTCCGAGCCCTACGGCAGCGCCTCGATGGGCTCGAAGTACCAGGGTCAGCGGGGCCCGACGCCGAGTCGCTACTACCTCAACTTCGCACGCGACCGCGACGGCGCCTGACGCCCGGTGCCCGCCGCACCCACCGGCGACGGGCAGAATCTCCGCATGGCCTACGCAGCCCCCACGACCTACGACCCCACGAACGTCATGGGGCGTCGGATCGCCGCGGCGGTGATCGATGCCATCCCCGCGATCGTCATCGGCTTCTTCATCGTCGGTCACGCGCTGACGCGCGTCGACAACGTCTCGTCGAGCTTCTGCGACGTCTACCGGTCGACGCACGGCGGACGGTCGATCTGCATCCAGCCGAGCAGCAGCAGCACCGCGTACTACGGGAGCGACTTCCGCACCGCGACGTTGCTCTTCTCGCTCGTCTACTGGTTCGCGGTCGCGGGGCTGCTGCAGGGCGCAACCGGCGCGACCTTCGGCAAGCACATGGTCGGGCTGCGCGTCGTCGACCGCGACGGCAATCTCTGCGGCATGGGCAAGGCGATCCTGCGCACGGTCGTGGGTTATTTCGAGGTCGGCTTCTGCATCCTCATCGGCGGCATCACCGCGCTCGCGACGCGTCCGCATCGTCGCATCGGCGACTTCGCGGCCGGCACCTACGTGGTCGCGCGCGAGTCGGTCGGAACGCCGATCGGCACGCCCCCGAGCGCGGGCGCGTACCCGCCGCCGTGGAGCCCGCCCAACACCGGTTGGGGCCCGCCGCCCGCGGGCGGACAGACGTGGGGCACGCCGACCCCGGCGCCGGGCTGGGGGCAGCCGCCGCAGCAGACTCCGCCGCCCCAGCAGGAGGCGCCGCGCTCGTGGGGCGCGCCGCCGCCGACGGAGGCGCAACCACAGCCCGAGTCGCAGCCGCCCACCGGGTCGCAGCCGCAGTCCCAGTCGGCGACCGATGCGCCGGGCTGGGCCGCGCCGACGCCGACGCCCGCGACCGAGCCGCAGCCCCAAGCGCAGCCCGATCCGCACCCGCAGCCGCAGTCACAACCGGCCGCGGCCGCGGAGCCCTCGAAGCGCGAGCCGCAGTGGGACGCGCAGCGCAACGCGTGGGTCTACTGGGAAGCCGAGACCAACCGCTGGCTCCAACACGACCCGAAGGCGAACACCTGGGGCCCGTTGCGTTGACGGTAGCTACACGCCCTGCGTGAAGTTCGCGGTGACGGGCGCGGGGCTGCGGTCCTCGTTGTCGAGCGCCTCGAGGACGAGCTCGGCGATGTCGCTGACGCGCACTTCCTCGTCCTTGCCCTGGCCCTTCACGCCGTCTTCCATCATCACGTAGCAGAACGGGCACGCGACCGCGATGCGGGTCGCACCGGTCCCGACCGCTTCTTCCGAGCGCTCGGCGTTGACCTTCTTGCCGATGCTCTCCTCCATCCACATGCGCGCGCCGCCCGCGCCGCAGCACATGCCGCGCGTGCCGTTGCGCGGCATCTCGACGACCTCGATCCCCGCGAGCGATCCGATCACCCTGCGCGGCGCGAGGTACACGTCGTTGTGGCGTCCGAGGTAGCACGAGTCGTGGTACGTGACCCGCTCCTCGAGTGACGCGCCCGTGAGCACGAGGCGCCCCTCGGCGACGAGCTGCTCGAGCAGCTGCGAGTGGTGGATGACCTCGTAGTTGCCGTCGAGCTGCGGGTACTCGTTCTTCAACGTGTTGAAGCAGTGCGGGCACTGCGTGACGATCTTCTTCACGCCCATGCCGTTGAGCGTCTCGATGTTCTGCATCGCGAGCATCTGGAAGATGTACTCGTTGCCCGAGCGACGCGCGGAGTCGCCGGTGCAGAGCTCGCTCGGCCCGAGGATCGCGAAGTCGAGCTTGGCGCGCTGCATGAGCTTCGCCATCGCGCGGCTCGTCTTCTTGTTGCGGTCGTCGAACGAGCCCGCGCAGCCCACCCAGTACAGGTACTCGTGCTCGAACGGCTGACCGGGGTCGACGATCTCGACGCCCTCGATCGACGCCGCCCAGTCGGCGCGCTCGCCCTGGTTCATCGCGTAGACGTTCGACTGGTTCTCCATCGCGACGTACGTGCGACCGAGCTCGGTCGGGAAGTCGCTCTCCATCAGCGACTTGTAGCGCCGCATGTCGAGGATCTTGTCGAGGATCTCGATGTTGACGGGGCAGATCTCGTCGCACGCCTTGCACGACGTGCACGCCCACAACTCTTCCGACGTGATGCGCTCGAACAGCGAGTCGGCACCGACGGTGATCTCGCGATCAGTGCCGACCGGCGGCGACACCGCGGGTGAGCCCGTCGCGGTCATCACCTCGCCGACCTTCAGCACGATCTCGCGCGGGTCGAGCGGCTTGCCGGTCGCGTGCGCGGGACACACCGACGTGCAGCGCCCGCAGATGGTGCACGCGTCGGTGTCGAACAGCTGCTTCCACGTGAAGTCCTCGACGACCGAGGCGCCGAACGTCTCGAGCTCGGTCTCCATGAGGTTCGGCATCGGCTTCATCGCGCCCTTCGGACGCTCCTTGTCGCGCAGGTACATGTTCATGGGCGACGTGAACATGTGGCGCAGCTTCGTGGTCGGCAGGATCACGAGGAACGCGAGGAACGACACGACGTGCACGCCCCACATCCAGCGGTGCGCGTCCTGCAGCGACGTCACCGACCAGTTCCTGATGACGTACGAGAGCGGATAGCCGATGAACGAGAACTTCTCGAAGTCGGGGCGTCCGACGTAGGCGATCCGGCACGCTTCGGTGAAGAAGCCCGTGATCGCGAGCAGCGCGAACGTGCCGAGGATCATCGCGTCCTCGGGCTTCGTCTTGATGCGGATGCGGTACGGGCGCTGCACGTAGCGACGGCCGATCGCCCACACGATGCCGGCGAGGAACACGAGGCCCGCGAAGTCGGAGCCCGCCGAATACGCCTTGTAGGTGTCGCCGTGCAGGAACTGCCACGAACCGGGAAGCTGGTGGTTCAGCTCGAGGATCACGGTCGCGATGAACAGGCCGAGGAAACCGAAGTAGATCGCCGAGTGCATGATGCCCGCGGCCGGGTCGCGCAGGAGCGTCTGCATGTAGACGCCGGCGCGGAAATCGGCGAGGCGCTGCTTCACGTTCTTGCGCGTCGTGCGCCGGTTGTCGGGTCCGCCGCGCTCGTAGTTGCGCACCCGATCGGACGCGAGCCACGCGGCGATGAAGAGCATCGCCGAGAGCGTCAGGTAGAACGCGAGCTTGACCGGGCTGGGGATGTCGATGAACGTCGGGCGCTGGACGCTCGACGTGTCCTCCCAGTGCGTGATCGTCGGCACGAGTCCCGACGCGAGCGTGAAGACCGCGAGGAGGACGCCGACGACGAAGACGACTTGATGCGGCTTCGGCCTGATGCGCACGGGCGGAATCTACTGGTCGGGCCTGCTGCGCTCGCCCTCCGGGACGCGGGATGGGAGCGGGCGAGGTCGCGTGCTCGCGCCGCGCGCCGCTCGCCGGCTTAGGAAGTCGAGCCCGACCAGAAGGCTCAGACTTCTTGTTCCTTGGCGTCGGCGACGCGCAGCCGACCGGCCATCGCGGCGAGCAGCTTGCGCGCGAAGCCGGGCACGTCGTCGATCAGTCCGGCGAACTCCCGCTGGCCGATGACGACGAGCTCCATCGGCGTCTCCGCGACCGCGGTCGCGTTACGCGGGTGCTTGTCGAGGAGCGCCAGCTCACCGAAGGACGTGCCGGGCCCGAGCGTCGCGATCCGCCGGCCTCGTCGGGTCAGCTTGGCGGTGCCCGCCATGATCACGAAGAACTGCCGGCCGGTCTCCCCTTCGGAGACCAGCACCTTGCCCGCGGGCACGGACACGTCCTCGGCCCGCCGGGCCACGAGCGAGAGCTCCCGACGGGAGAGGGCCGAGAAGAGCGGGACCTGGGAGAGGTGGTCGATGAACTGATCACGGCGCGCCATCGGCGAAATCTACCGAGAGTTCCGATCGGCGTCACGGGATCGTCGCCGAACGGGAATTGATGGCACCACACTCAACTTCTATAGTCGGTCGCACTCAAGTTCGATGTAGAGATCCCGTACCCGTTCTCCCGGCCCGCCCGGGACAAGGAGGAACCCCCATGGCCAAGGCTGTCGGAATCGACCTGGGCACCACGAACTCGGTCGTTTCGGTCTTGGAGGCCGGTGAGCCGGTCGTCATCCCCAACTCCGAAGGCGGACGGACCACTCCCTCGGTCGTCGCCTTCTCGAAGACCGGCGAGGTCCTCGTCGGCGAGGTCGCCAAGCGCCAGGCGATCACGAACCCGGACCGCACGGTCCGTTCGGTGAAGCGCCACATGGGCACGAGCTGGACGATCGACGTCGACGGCAAGGCGTACACCGCGCAGGAGATCTCGGCGCGGGTCCTCGGCAAGCTCAAGCGCGACGCCGAGGCGTACCTCGGCGACACCGTGAACCAGGCCGTGATCACGGTCCCCGCGTACTTCGACGACGCGCAGCGCCAGGCCACCAAGGAGGCCGGCGAGATCGCGGGCCTCGAGGTGCTCCGCATCATCAACGAGCCGACGGCCGCGGCCCTCGCCTACGGGCTCGACAAGGAAGGCGCGGATCAGACGATCCTCGTGTTCGACCTCGGCGGCGGCACGTTCGACGTGTCGGTCCTCGAGATCGGTGACGGTGTCTTCGAGGTGAAGAGCACGGCCGGCAACACGCACCTCGGCGGCGACGACTGGGACCAGCGGGTCATCGAGTGGCTCGTCAGCGAGTTCAAGAACGCGCACGGCGTCGACCTGTCGGCCGACAAGATGGCGACCCAGCGGCTGAAGGAAGCGGCGGAGAAGGCGAAGATCGAGCTCTCCTCACTGCAGGAGACCACGATCAACCTGCCGTTCATCACCGCGACGAGCGACGGTCCGCTCCACCTCGAGTTGAAGCTGTCGCGCGCGCGCTTCCAGGAGATCACCGACGACCTGTTGAAGGCCGTGCAGGGCCCGGTCGAGCAGGCGATCCGCGACGCGGGGACCTCGAAGGACAAGATCGACCACATCATCCTCGTGGGCGGTTCGACGCGTATGCCCGCGGTCGTCGACCTCGTGCGCTCGGTCACGGGTCGCGACCCGCACAAGGGCGTGAACCCCGACGAGGCGGTTGCGGTCGGTGCGTCGATCCAGGCCGGCGTGCTCAAGGGCGACGTCAAGGACATCCTCCTGCTCGACGTCACGCCCCTGTCGCTCGGGATCGAGACCAAGGGTCAGATCATGACCAAGCTCATCGAGCGCAACACCACGATCCCGACCAAGCGTTCGGAGGTCTTCACGACCGCCGACGACAACCAGCCCAGCGTCGAGATCAAGGTGCTCCAGGGCGAGAGCGACATGGCGTACCGGAACAAGCCGCTCGGCACGTTCCAGCTCACCGGCATCCCGCCGGCACCGCGCGGCATGCCGCAGATCGAGGTCACCTTCGACATCGACGCCAACGGCATCGTGCACGTCGGCGCGAAGGATCTCGGCACGGGCAAGGAGCAGTCGATGACGATCACCGGCGGCACCGCGCTCGGCAAGGACGAGATCGACCGCATGATGAAGGACGCCGAGGCGCACGCGGAAGAGGACAAGCGGCTCCGTGAGGAGGCCGAGGTCCGCAACACCGCCGACTCGCTCGTCTTCCAGACCGAGAAGCTGCTCAAGGAGCAGGGCGACAAGGTCTCCGACGACGAGAAGGCGAAGATCGAGGACGCGCTCAAGGCGTTGAAGGACGCGCTCGCGGGTGCCGACGTCGAGGCCGTCAAGTCCGCGCACGAGGCGCTGATCACCGCGAGCCAGGAGTTCGCGCAGCGCATCTACGCGGCGGCGCAGTCGACGGCCGCGGACGCGCCGGGTGGCGCGACCGAGGGCGGCTCGGCGCCGAGCGACGACGAGGTCGCCGACGCGGAGATCGTCGACGACGAGAAGAGCGCCTGACATGAGCGACGACGCGACGCAGGGCCCGGTGGATCCGGGTCCTGCCGCCGACGTGATCGACGAGGAAGCGGTCGAGGCGGAGTTGCTCGAAGCCGATCTGCGTGACCTCGCCGCGGAGCGCGACGAGCTGCGCGGCGCGGCGCAGCGGATCCAGGCCGACTTCGAGAACTACCGCAAGCGCGTGATGCGCGATCAGGCTGCGCTGTCGCAGCGCGCGACCGAGCAGCTCGTCGAGGCGATGCTGCCGGCGCTCGACGCGTTCGAGATGGCGGTCGTGAGCCTCGGCGACGCCGACGAGAAGGTGCGCAAGGGCGTCGAGCTCGCGGTCGGCGAGTTGAACGGCGTGCTCGAACGCCAGGGCCTCGCGCGCATCGCGGAGCTCGACGTGGAGTTCGACCCGAACTTGCACGAAGCGGTGATGCAGGACGACGGCGACGGCGAGCCGCGCGTCGGCGACGTGCTGCGCACGGGCTACGCGCTGAACGGTCGGGTGTTGCGACCGGCGATGGTGAAGGTGACGCGTTCGGACGCGGCGCTCGGCGAGCGTCCGGGAGAGGCGAACGGGTAGCCGTGGCGCCGCAGCGCGAGTGGTTCGAGAAGGACTACTACTCGACTCTCGGCGTGCCGCAGGGCGCGAACGAGAAGGAGATCAAGCGCGCCTACAAGAACCTGGCGCGCAAGCTGCACCCCGACCAGAACCCCGGCGATACCGCGGCCGAGGAGCGCTTCAAGGACGTATCGGCCGCGTACGACGTGCTCGGCGACGCGGAGAAGCGCAAGGAGTACGACGGGGTCCGCGACATGGTCGCGAACGGCTACTCGCCGGGCGCGGCCGGCTTCGGCAGTGGTGGCAACGACTTCTTCGGCGGCGACCCGCGCTTCCAGAACGTCACCTTCGACGCCGGCGGCGAGGGTGGGTTCGGCGACATCCTCGGCGGCCTGTTCGGCGGTGGTGGTCGGCGCGGGCGCGGAGGCGGCGGGCGCGGGCGGCCGGGACCGCAGCGCGGCAGTGATCTCGAGACGCAGTTGCACCTCGGCTTCGAGGAATCGGTGCGCGGGATCACCACCTCGGTGTCGTTCACCGCGGAGGCGTCGTGCTCGACGTGCCACGGCTCGGGTGCCGCCCCCGGAACCACGCCCGACGTGTGCCCGCAGTGCAGTGGTTCCGGATCGATCGCGGTCGACCAGGGTCCGTTCTCGTTCTCGCAGGTGTGCCCGAACTGCGGCGGTCGCGGTCAGGTGATCCCGAACCCGTGCCCGACGTGTCACGGGCGAGGGGTCGAGGTGCGGCCGCGCACGGTCAAGGTACGCATCCCCGCGGGCGTCGCCGACGGTCAGCGCATCCGGGTGAAGGGTCGCGGCGCGGCCGGTGCGAACGGCGGTGACGCCGGCGACCTCTACGTGATCGTGTCGGTGGAGCCGCATCCGCGATTCGGCCGGCGCGGCGACGACCTGACGGTGCGCGTTCCCGTGACGTTCGCGGAGGCCGCGCTCGGCGCGCAGGTTCCCGTTCCGACGCTCGACGGTCCGGTGACGATCCGGGTGAAGCCCGGAACCCAGAGCGGCACACAACTGCGCGTCGCCGGCAAGGGCGTGAAGCAGGGCGCGCTCATCGTCACCCTCGACGTGCAGGTGCCGAAGGCGCTCACCGACGAGCAGCGCATCGCCGTCGAGCGGCTCACCGAGGTCTTCTCCGAGGATCCGCGTGGCGACCTCGCCGCGTCGGCAGGAAGGAACCACGATGGAACGTGACGCGCGCGCTCTCTACGTCATCTCCGTGGCGGCGGAGCTCGCCGGCGTCCACCCGCAGACGCTGCGCATCTACGAGCGCAAGGGGCTGATCGAGCCCCAGCGCACGCAGGGTCGGAGCCGCCGGTACTCGGAGCGCGATATTGCGCTGCTGCGCCACATCCAGGAGCTCACGCAGGCCGGCGTCGGACTCTCCGGGGTCGAGCGCATCCTCGAGCTGGAGCACACGCTGGCCACCGCGCGGGCGCGCATCCTGGAGCTCGAGGCGCAGCTGTCGCAGGCCGCGACCACGACGAAGGAGGCCGTCGACGCCGCGCACAAGGAGTACCGGCGCGACCTCGTGCCGGTCGTGCCGGGCACGGTCGTCCGGCTCCGGGTGCCGCCGAGGCGAGACACGACCCTGCGGGACCGGGAACAAAGTTGATAATGACGTTGTCAACTTTGCGGTAAGTCCGAGCACCGGAGAGGACCGCATGCCCATCAACCCCGAGCGATTCACCCGCAAGACGACCGAGGCCCTCGGCGCGGCCCAGGCCGCAGCCCGCGAGCAGGGCCACACCGAGGTCACGAGCGAGCACATTCTGCGGACGCTCGTCGCCGCGCCGGAAGGCATCGTGAGCGGGGTACTCGAGCGCATCGGCGTCGTGCCGGGTGTGGTCGTCGCTCGGCTCGACGAGACGCTGGCCGCGCGGCCGCGTGTCAGTGGCACGACCGTGCGCGAGGCGTCGGTCGCGGCGGAGGCCTTCCGCGTGCTCGAAGCCGCGGACGCGCAGCGCGCCGCGCTCGACGACGAGTACCTGTCGACCGAGCACGTGCTGCTCGCGATGACGGAGGTCGCGGGCGGCGTCGGCGACCTATTGCGCGGCTTCGGCGTCACGCACGACGCGGTACTCGACGCGCTCAAGAGCGTGCGCGGCAGTCACCGCGTCACGAGCGACAACCCCGAGGAGCAGTACGCGGCGCTCGAGAAGTACGGGCGCGACCTCACCGAGGACGCGCGCAACGGTCGCATCGACCCGGTGATCGGTCGCGACGAGGAGATCCGACGCGTCATCCAGGTGCTCTCGCGCCGTACGAAGAACAACCCGGTGCTCATCGGCGACCCCGGCGTCGGCAAGACCGCGATCGTCGAAGGGCTCGCGCGCCGCATCGTCGAGGGTGACGTTCCGGAAGGTCTGCGCAACAAGCGCCTGATCGCGCTCGACCTCGGCTCGATGGTCGCGGGCGCGAAGTACCGTGGCGAGTTCGAAGAGCGCTTCAAGGCGGTTCTGCAGGAGATCCAGCAGTCCGACGGCGAGGTCATCTCGTTCATCGACGAGCTGCACACGCTCGTCGGCGCCGGCGGTGCGGAGGGCGCGGTCGACGCGGGGAACATGATCAAGCCGCTGCTCGCGCGCGGTGCGCTCCGCCTCATCGGCGCGACGACGCTCGACGAGTACCGCAAGTACGTCGAGAAGGACGCCGCGCTCGAGCGCCGCTTCCAGCAGGTGTACGTCGGTGAGCCGACGACCGAGGACACGATCGCGATCCTGCGCGGCCTCAAGGAGCGTTACGAGGTCCACCACGGTGTGCGGATCCAGGACTCCGCGCTCGTCGCCGCCGCGATTCTCTCCACGCGTTACATCCAGGGCCGCCGGCTTCCCGACAAGGCGATCGACCTCATCGACGAGGCCGCGTCGCGGCTGCGGATCGAGATCGACTCGATGCCGTTCGAGATCGATGTCGTCGAACGGCGCATCCGTCAGCTCGAGATCGAGCGCGCCGCGCTCGCCAAGGAGACCGACGACGCGTCGAAGGCGCGGTTGGAGTTGCTCGACGCGGAGCTCGCGTCGCTCGGTGAAGAGCGCGACGGCATGGTCGCCCACTGGCAGAGCGAGAAGGACGCGATCACCGCGATCCGCGAGGGCAAGGAACGGCTCGAAGTCGCGCGCGGCGAAGCCGACCGGGCCGAGCGCGACGGCGACCTCGAGCGCGCCGCGCAGCTGCGTTACGGGCACCTGCCGGTGCTCGAGCGCGAGATCGAGACGATGTCGAACCGGCTCGTGGAGCTCCAGCACGACGGCGCGATGTTGAAGGAAGAGGTCGACGAGGAGGACGTCGCCGAGATCGTCGCCAAGTGGACCGGCATCCCCGTGAGCCGGCTCATGGAGGGCGAGGTCACGAAGCTCGTGCGCCTCGAAGAGGTGCTGCACGAACGGGTGATCGGTCAGGACGAGGCGGTGCACGCGGTCGCGAACGCGATCCGTCGATCGCGCGCCGGTCTCTCCGACCCGCACCGGCCGATCGGATCGTTCCTCTTCCTCGGCCCGACCGGTGTCGGCAAGACCGAGCTCGCGCGCACGCTCGCGGACTTCCTGTTCGACGACGAGCACGCCATGGTGCGCATCGACATGTCGGAGTACATGGAGAAGCACTCGGTGTCGCGGCTCGTCGGCGCGCCTCCGGGCTACGTCGGCTACGAGGAGGGCGGCCAGCTCACGGAGGCGGTGCGCCGGCGTCCGTACGCGGTCGTGCTGCTCGACGAGATCGAGAAGGCGCACCCCGACGTGTTCAACGTGCTGTTGCAGTTGATGGACGACGGCCGGCTCACCGACGGGCAGGGCCGCACGGTCGACTTCACGAACGCGGTCGTCGTCATGACGAGCAACCTCGGATCGGGCGGTGACGCGGACGCGGTGATGGCGGCGGTGCGCGCGCATTTCAAGCCCGAGTTCGTGAACCGCGTCGACGAGATCGTTGTGTTCGACCGGCTGTCGGAGGAGAACATCGCGCGGATCGTCGACATCCAGCTCGGCCAGCTGCGTTCGCGTCTGGCGGATCGCGGTGTCGGTCTCGACCTCACCGATGCGGCGCGCGCGTGGATCTCGCGTGCGGGCTACGACCCCGACTACGGCGCCCGACCGCTCAAGCGGGTGCTGCAGCGGGAGCTCGCCGATCCGATCGCGATGGGCCTGCTCGAGGGCACGTACCTCGACGGCTCCACGATCGTCGTCGACGCCACCCCCGACGGCGGCCTCGTGTTCGACGCGGCCGAGACCGCCGAGCTCGTGTCCTGACCCGAGAAATTTCTCGGCCCCGATGTCGAGGACCCGGATCGGGCTCCGTCCCAGGAGTGAATCCGGCCGGACGGGCCGGCGTCACCCGAGGAGAACCCCATGGCCAAGTACCTGTTGCTCAAGCACTACCGAGGCGCCCCGGCACCGGTGAACAACGTGCCGATGGACCGCTGGAGCCCCCCCGAGGTCGAGGCGCACATCCAGTTCATGCGCGACTTCGCGGCGAAGCTCGAGGGCAGCGGTGAGTTCGTCGACGCGCAGGCGCTGGCGCCCGACGGCGTGTGGGTCCGCTCCGACGGCGAGGGTCGCCCACCCGTCACCGACGGTCCGTTCGCGGAGACGAAGGATCTGATCGCGGGGTGGATGGTGATCGACGTCGACAGCTTCGAGCGCGCGCTCGAGCTCGCGGGCGAGCTGTCGGCCGCGCCCGGCGCGAACGGCGAGCCCATTCACGAGTGGCTCGAGGTCCGTCCGTTCATGAGCGAACCGCCGACCGTCACGGAGTGACCGTCGACGAGGTCGAGCTCCGTGAGCTCGTCCCGCAGGTGCTGAGCGTCCTCGTCCGTCGCGGTGTCGACTTCGCGACGGCCGAGGACGCCGTGCAAGAAGCGCTCATCCGCGCACTCCCCGCGTGGGAGCACGAGCCACCCACCGATCCGACGGCGTGGCTGGTGACCGTTGCGTGGCGGGCGTTCATCGACATGACCCGCTCGGAAGCGGCACGCCGCGACCGGGAGGTTCGGTTCGACATCGAGCCTCCGGCCGGCGCGGTGCCGAGCGCCGACGACACGTTGCGCCTGTACTTCCTGTGCGCGCACCCCGATCTCACGCCGTCGTCGGCGGTCGCGCTGACGCTCCGAGCCGTCGGCGGTCTCACCACGGCCCAGATCGCGCAGGCCTACCTCGTGCCCGAGCCGACGATGGCGCAGCGGATCAGTCGCGCGAAGCGCGTCGTCGGTCGGGCGGGTGTCGATCGTCCGGGCGACGCGCGCACGGTGATGCGGGTGCTCTACCTCGTCTTCAACGAGGGCTACTCCGGGGCGATCGATCTCGCGGCGGAGGCGATCCGGCTGACGCGGCAGCTCGCGAGGTTGGTCGACGAGCCCGAGGTCCAGGGGCTGCTCGCGCTGATGTTGCTGCACCATGCCCGGCGCCGCAGTCGCACCGCCGCGGACGGCCGCATCGTGCCGCTCGCCGATCAGGACCGCAGCCAGTGGGACACGGATCTGATCGCGGAGGGCGTCGACATCACGCACGCTGCGCTCGCACGCGATCGCCTCGGCGAATACCAGGCGCAAGCCGCGATCGCCGCGCTGCACGCCGACGCGGCGCGGGTCGAGGAGACCGACTGGGTCCAGATCGTCGAGTGGTACGACGAGCTCCTCCGGTTCGCCGATACGCCGATCGTCCGTCTGAACCGCGCGGTCGCGGTCGGCGAGGCCGACGGCGCGCCCGCCGGTCTGGCCGCGCTGGCCGCGATCGACTCGAACGTTCCGCGGCGCGAGGCCGTCGCCGCGTACCTGCACGAGAAGAACGGCGAGCTCGAGCTCGCGGCGCGCCTGTACGCGGATGCCGCGCGCCACGCGCCCAATCTCGCCGAACGGGACCATCAGACCCGTCAGGCGGCGCGCGTGAACCAGCGGCTCGCACGGGCCGACTGACGAGCCGAACCACCGGGTCCTGCGTCGGTTGCGGCGGCGAACCCGCACGTCGTAGGAGGCCCCGTCGCGGCTCTCCGGAACGGCCCGGGAGGACACGCGACCGATCCACTACGCTCTCCCCAACGTGACTGCTGACGCGCTGGACGCGCGCCGCTGCCCGCCGGCTCGAGAGGTTTGCCGATGCCCGGCGCGGTGATCGTCGGTACCCAGTGGGGCGACGAGGCGAAGGGGAAGTTCACCGACTACCTCGCCAAGGAGACCGCACTCGTCGTCCGTTATCAGGGCGGACACAACGCGGGGCACACGCTCGTCGTCGACGGCGAGGTGTTCAAGCTCCAGCTCACACCGAGCGGCGTGCTGTACCCGTGGGTCGTGCCGGTGATCGCGAACGGCGTCGTCGTCGACCCCGCCGTGCTCATCGACGAGCTCGACATGCTCGAGAGCCGCGGCATCGACACGCGCCGCCTGCGCGTGTCGGGCAACGCCCACCTGATCATGCCGTACCACCAGGAGCTCGACCGCGTGACCGAGCGTTTCCTCGGTAAGAACAAGCTCGGCACGACGAAGCGGGGCATCGGTCCCGCGTACGCCGACAAGGCGTTGCGCGTCGGTCTGCGTGTCCAGGACCTTCTCGACCCGAAGATCTTCAAGGAGAAGTTGGACCTCGCACTCCGCGAGAAGAACGGTGTGCTCGCGAAGGTCTACAACCGGCTGCCGATGGACGCGAACGAGATCGCGCGCCGCTACCTCGAGTTCGTGCCGCGCCTCGCGCCGATGATCGACGACACGGTGTACCTCGTGCACGAGGCGCTCGAAGCGGGCCAGTGGGTGCTGTTCGAGGGCGCGCAGGCGACGTTCCTCGATCTCGACCATGGCACCTATCCGTTCGTGACGTCGAGCAACCCGGTCGCCGGTGGTGTGTGCACGGGCGCGGGTGTGGGGCCGCGCGCGATCGAGCGCATCGTCGGCGTCGTGAAGGCGTACACGACCCGCGTCGGGAGCGGTCCGTTTCCGACCGAGCTGTTCCCACCCGACCCGATCGCCGAGCTGATGATCGAGCGCGGTCACGAGTACGGCACGAACACCGGCCGGAAGCGCCGGCCCGGTTGGATCGACGGTGTGATGCTGCGTCACGCGGTGCGGCTCAACACGTGCACGGAGCTCGCGATCACGAAGCTCGACGTCCTCTCACCGCTCGCGGAGCTGAAGGTCTGCGTCGCGTACGAGGGCGAGAACGGCGAGCGCTACGAGCACGTGCCGTACCACCAGTCGGTGCTGCACAAGGTGCGACCGGTGTACGAGACGTTGCCCGGCTGGCAGTGCGACATCGAAGAAGCCGAGCACCTCGAGGACCTGCCCGATGCCGCGCGCGACTACGTGCGCTTCATCGAAACGGTCGCGGGCGCGCACGTGAGCTTCGTCTCGGTGGGCCCGGCGCGCGATCAGACGGTCGTGCGGCCGAGAGCCGCCTGACCGGTGCGCGTCCTCCTCGTCGGCGGAGGCGGTCGTGAGCACGCGCTCGCGGACGCGCTGGCGAGCTCGCCCGAGCTCGACGAGCTCGTCGCCGCGCCCGGCAATCCCGGCATCGCGGCGCTCGGCCGTTGCGTCCCGGTCGCGGTCGACGATCCGGCCGCGATCGCGGCGCTCGCCGACGAAGTCGACGCCGGGCTCGTGATCGTCGGCCCCGAGGTTCCGCTCGTGGCCGGCGCGGTCGACGCGGTGCAGGCGCGGGGCCGGCTCGCGTTCGGTCCGACCGCCGCGGCGGCGCAGCTCGAAGGCTCGAAGGCGTGGATGAAGGAGCTGCTCGCCCTCATCGGCGTCCCGACCGCGACCCATGCGACCTTCGGTGCCGGCGACGAGGACGCTGCGTTCGCGTATCTGGAACGGATGTCGGGCTCGAGCTACGTCGTGAAGACCAGCGGCCTCGCCGCGGGCAAGGGCGTCGTCGTGACCGACTCGATGGGCGACGCTCGCGACGCGGTGCACGACTACCTGTCCGGTGCGGCGTTCGGCGACGCGGGCCGAACGCTGGTGATCGAGGAGGGCCTGAGCGGGCCGGAGGTGTCGTTGCTCGTGCTGTGCGACGGTCGCGACGCGGTCCCGCTCGCACCGGCGCAGGACCACAAGCGGGTCGGCGACGGCGACCGCGGTCCCAATACCGGGGGCATGGGCGCGTACTCGCCGGTACCGGTGGCCGGGGCCGACGTCGTCGAGGAGGCGATGGCGAAGGCGGTGCGGCCGACGCTCGACGAGCTGCGCCTGCGCGGCATCGACTATCGCGGCATCCTGTACGCGGGCCTGATGCTGACGAACGACGGCGTGAAGGTGATCGAGTACAACGTGCGATTCGGTGACCCGGAATGCCAGGTGGTGATCCCGCGGCTCGAGTCCGATCTGCTGCGCCACTGCATCGAGTCGGCGGGGGGTCGGTTGGAGACCGAGGTCGGCTTCCGCGACGACGCGTGCATCACCGTGGTCGCCGTGGCCGAGGGCTACCCGGCGCCAGTGCGGGGCGGTGACGTGATCGACGGACTCGAAGCCGCGGCCGGGATCGACGGCGTGACCGTGTTCCACGCGGGCACCGCGCGTCGCGACGACGGCGCGATCGTCACTGCGGGCGGCCGCGTGCTCGACGTCACCGCGATCGCGCCGACGATTCGCGACGCACGCGACCGCGCGTACGCCGCGCTCGACCGCATCTCGTTCCCGGGCATGCACTACCGCCACGACATTGCGGGCGCCGCGCTCGCGACCCGATCGTGATCCCGCGCTACTCGCGGCCGGAGATGGCCGCGTTGTTCGGCGACGAGGCGAAGTTCGGCTCGTGGCTCGAGGTCGAGATCCTCGCGTGCGAGGCGTGGGCCGAGCTCGGCGTCGTCCCGCGCGACGACGCGCGCGCGATCCGCGAACGGGGCGCGTTCACCGTCGACGCGATCAACGAACGCGAGAAGGTCACCGATCACGACGTCGCCGCGTTCGTCGACGTCGTACAGGAGAGCGTCGGCTTCCCCGCGGGATCGTGGGTGCACTACGGGCTCACGTCGATGGACGTCATCGACACCGCGCTGTGCAGCCAGCTCACGAAGGCGTGCGACCTGCTCCTCGGCGCGCTCGACGCGCTCGACGAGATCGTGACCGCGCGGGCGCACGAGTTCCGCGACACGGCGATGGTCGGCCGGACGCACGGTATCCACGCGGAGCCGACGACGTTCGGCGCCAAGCTCGTGCTCTGGGCCCTGCAGATCCGGCGCGATCGCGAACGGCTCCGGCACGCGCGGAAGAACATCGCGGTCGGCAAGCTGTCCGGTGCAGTCGGCACGTACTCGAACGTCGATCCTGCGGTTGAAGCGCATGTGTGCGCGGCGCTCGGGCTCACTCCCGTGCCGTCGACGCAGGTGATCGCGCGGGACCGCCACGCCGAGCTGCTGTACACGTGCGCGTCGATCGGCGCGACCGTCGAGTCGTGCGCGCTCGAGATCCGTCACCTCCAGCGCACGGAGGTCGGCGAGGTCGAGGAGCCGTTCCGCGCCGGGCAGAAGGGCTCGAGCGCGATGCCGCACAAGCGCAATCCCGTCAAGTGCGAGCAACTCTGCGGGCTCGCGCGCGTGCTGCGCTCGAACCTCCAGGCCGCGCTCGAAGACGTCGCGCTCTGGCACGAGCGCGACATCTCGCACTCTTCGGTCGAGCGCATCATCCTCCCGGACTCGATGCTGCTCGCGCACTACGTCGTGACCACACTCACGAATGTCGTCAGCGGGATGAAGGTTCACCCGGCGCGCATGCTCGAGAATCTCGACGCGTCGTTCGGTCTCGTGTTCAGCCAGCCCGTGCTGCTCGCGCTCGTCGGCAGCGGCATGAGCCGCGACGCCGCGTACCGCATCGTGCAACGCAACGCGATGACGGCATGGGAGGAGCGGCGCGCGTTCCACGATCTGCTCGTCGCCGATCCCGAGGTGAACGCTGCGCTCGACGACAAGGCGCTCGCCGCCTGCTTCGACCTCGACCACGCGGTCGCGAACATCGGCCGCTTCTTCCACGCCCTCGACGCGTCCGACCCCCCCGAGGACTCGCTGTGACCGATTCGGCCCTGAAGCACGTGTACACCGGCAAGGTGCGCGAGCTCTACGAGGTCGCGCACGACCGTCTGTTGATGGTCGCGAGCGATCGCGTGTCGGTGTTCGACGTGGTGCTGCCCGACGAGATCCCCGACAAGGGCCGCGTGCTCACCGGCCTGTCGTCGTGGTGGTTCGACCGCACCGCCGATCTCGTGCCGAACCACGTGATATCCGCCGATCCGACCGACTTCCCCGAGGTCGCGCGCGACGTCGAGGGCCGCGCGATGCTCGTGCGCGCGACGCGCCCGATCCGGCTCGAGTGTGTCGTGCGCGGCTACGTGTTCGGGCACGGGTGGAGCGAGTACTGCGAACGCGGCACGGTCGGCGGGCAGAGTGTCCCGGCCGGCATCGACGAGGCGGGGAAGCTGCCGGAGCCGTTGTTCACGCCGACGACGAAGGCAGACGTTGGTCACGACCTCTCGCTCGATCCCGACGCAGCGATCGCGCTCGTCGGCGCCGACCGTTACGCGAAGCTACGCGAGCTGTCGTTGCGCCTCTACGAGTTCGGCGCGCACCACGCGGCCTCGTGCGGTGTGATCCTCGCCGACACGAAGTTCGAGTTCGGTGAGCTCGACGGCGAGATCCTGCTCATCGACGAGGTGATGACACCGGACTCGTCGCGTTACTGGCCGGCCGAGAGGTACCGGCCCGGCGGCTCGCCGCCATCGTTCGACAAGCAGTTCGTGCGCGATCACATGGACCACGTCGGTTGGGATCGCGTGAGCCCGCCGCCGCACATGCCCACGGACGTGATCGACAGCACGCGCGGCCGCTACGTCGAGGCCTACGAGACCATCACCGGTCAAAGCTTCGACGAATGGTTCGGGCCCGAAAACTAGGATCGCGTCGATGCCGCGCTACGAAGCCCAGGTCGAGGTGACGCACCGCCCGGGCATCCTCGATCCGGCGGGCGCGACCGTCGAGCGGGCGCTCCCCGCGCTCGGTTGGGCGAACGTGTCACAGGTGCGTATCGGCAAGAGCATCCGTCTCGTCGTCGACGCTCCCGACGTGGCGACGGCGACCGCGCAGGTCGACGAGATGTGCCATCGCATCCTCACGAACCCGGTGATCGAGGACTACTCGCTGCGGATCGAGGAGCTGACGCGCGCGTGAGCGCCACCGTCGGGGTGGTGCTGTTCCCCGGCACGAACTGTGAGCAGGACGTCGTCTGGGCGATCGAGCACCTCGGCGGCGAGGCCCGGATCTGCTGGCACGGCGACGAGACGATCGGCGGCGCCGACGCGATCGTCGTACCCGGCGGCTTCGCACACGGCGACTACCTCCGCACCGGCGCGATCGCGCGCTTCTCGCCGGTGATGGACGCGGTGCGCGACTTCGCCGCGAGCGGCGGACCGGTCGTCGGGATCTGCAACGGCTTCCAGGTGCTCACGGAAGCGGGCATGCTGCCGGGCGCGCTGCAGAAGAACGCGGGCATGAAGTTCCTCTGCGAGACCGTCGAGCTGCGCGTCGAGACCGACACGACCGCGCTCACCAACCGCGCCGCGCGCGGCGCACGGCTGCGCGTGCCGATCAACCACTTCGAGGGCAACTACGTCTGCGACGCGGAGACGCTCGCGAAGTTGCAGGCCGAGGATCGCGTCGTGGTGCGGTACGCCGACAACCCGAACGGCAGCCTCGACGACATCGCGGGTGTGTGCAACGAAGGTCGCAACGTCGTCGGGCTCATGCCCCACCCCGAGCGCGCGAGCGACGCGCTGCTCGGCTCGGCCGACGGCGTCGTGCTGCTCGAGTCGCTGCTGCACGCCGCGGGCGCACGCGCCGACCGCTCCGCGGCTTGAGCTCGTCGTACACCTTCGGCGACTCTGATATCGCGACCGAGCGGATGGCGATCGTGGCCGCCGCGTTCGAGCCGACGAGCCGCGCACTGCTCTCGACGATCACGGGCACCGTGGCGCGCGTGCTCGACCTCGGACCCGGGCCCGGCTACAGCACCGAGCTGCTCGCCGCGACCTTCCCGGACGCGGAGATCGTCGCGGTCGAACGCTCACCGACGTTCGCCGAGCACACGCGTGCGCGTGTTCCCGCGGCGCGGGTGCTCGTCGCCGACGCGACCGAGCCGCTGCCCGCGGCCGGTGGGCGCGGATTCGACGTCGTCTACGCGCGCTTGCTGCTGTCGCACCTGCCCGATATCGAGCGCACCGTGGCGCATTGGTGCGGAGCAGTCGGTCCGGGCGGTCGCCTCGCCCTCGAGGAGCCCGACGAGATCGTGAGCGACGATCCCCTGTTCGCGCGCTACGAAGCGATCGTGGCGGCCGTCGTCGCCGCGGCCGGGGCCGACATGTACGCGGGCGCTGCGCTCGCGGCCACGCCGACGCCGCCCGGTTTCCGGCGCGTGCTCGACCGATCGGTCGTCCCGCGCATCACCGCCGGCACCGCGGCGGCGATGTTCTGGCGCAACGCCCGCGCGTGGGACGCGTCCGCCGACGCGGTCGTGTCCCGTCGTGAGCGAGACGAGCTGATCGACGCGCTGCAGCGACGGGTCGACGACCCGACTCTGGATGCAATCTCGTGGCGGCTCCGCCAGCTCGTATTCGAGCGAGTGGCGGCGGCCGGCGGCTAGGCGCCGGCGCGGCTGATGCCGGCCCGCTTCAGCGTGTCGGCAGGCACACCGAACTCGCGAAAAGCGGCGTAGGAGATCGCCTTTCGGTTGGCATAGCTCTTGCCGACCTTGACGAAAGCTTTCTCGAGCGCAGTGACGTCGGTGCCGCCGGCCTGCATGCTCGCGAGCTCGACCTCGAGGTCACGGCGGCGCTGGATCAGCTCGAGCCGACCCGATCCGATCGCCGACTTCAGCGATTGGTTCACGTCGGCAAGGTTCTTCTTCACGCTATCGGCGGTGCGCTTGCGGCCCCGCTTCGGCTTGTGGGCCTCGAGCGCATCGAGGTATTCACGTACGACACGACTCTGCTCCCGCCCTTCGGCGAGCGCCTGCTTGTGCGCCGCGCTCATGGGCGTCTTCTTGGCTTTAACGGGCATGTGGTCAACCTCATCCGCTGGTGAATTCGGCTCGGAGGATAGTAGTCAATGCAATTCGCCGTATTCGACCCGAGCGGCGACGCGCGGTCGTTCCAAGCGGTTCGTTAGTCTCGAAACGCCGTTGCGAAAGGGATCTGTCGATGGAGCCGCGTCACCGCCAGCTAGGGATGACGGACGACGAGCTCGCGGCCGTGGTGGGCGAGCTCGGGCGCGAGCCGACCGACCTCGAGCTCGCGATGTATTCGGTGATGTGGTCGGAGCACTGCTCCTACAAGTCGTCGCGCCCCTACCTCTCGCGCTTCCCGACCGAGGCGCCGTGGGTGCTCGTCGGCCCCGGTGAGGGGGCGGGTGTCATCGACATCGGCGACGGGATCGCGATCGCGATCCGCATCGAGAGCCACAACCACCCGTCGGCCGTCGAGCCGTACCAGGGCGCGGCGACCGGTGTCGGCGGCATCATCCGCGACATCTTCTCGATGGGCGCCCGCCCGATCGCGCTCATGGATCCGTTGCGGTTCGGCTCGCTCGACGACGCGCGCACGCGCTACCTGTTCGAAGGCGTCGTGTCCGGGATCAGCGGCTACGGGAACGCGGTGGGCGTGCCGACGATCGGCGGCGAGGTCGTCTTCGACGACTGCTACCGCGACAACCCGCTCGTGAACGTGCTCTGTCTCGGTGTGCTGCCGCACGAGCGGCTCGTGCTCGCGCGCGCCGAAGGCGCCGACAACCTCGCGGTGCTGCTCGGCTCGTCGACGGGACGCGACGGCATCGGCGGGGCGAGCGTGCTCGCGTCGGCGGGTTTCGAAGCGGGTTCCGAGGCGAAGCGACCGTCGGTGCAGGTCGGCGATCCGTTCGAGGAGAAGCGGTTGATCGAGGCGTGCCTCGAGCTGCTCGATCGCAACCTCGCGGTCGGTGTGCAGGACCTCGGCGCCGCGGGCATCTCGTGCGCGGCGTCGGAGACCGCGGCGAAGGCGGGCATGGGCATGGATCTCGACGCCGCGCGCGTCGCGCGGCGCGAGCCCGGGATGAGCACCGTGGAGCTGCTGATCTCCGAGAGCCAGGAGCGCATGCTCGCGATCGTCACGCCCGAGAACCTCGACGCGGTGCTCGAGCTCGCGCTCCGCTGGGAGGTGCGCGCCGAGGTCGTCGGGCGCGTGAACGACACGGGGCGCTTCCGCGTCTTCAACGGCGTGTTCGACGCGTGGGGCGTACCCGGCGAGCAACCGGCGCCGCCGATCGGCGAGGCGCCGATCTCCGTGTCGTCGGATCGCGAGCCCGAGGCCGACGTGCCCGCCGGCAGCCTCGGCGACGGTCCTGTGTACCACCGGCCGCGCGCGGTGCCGTCCGACCTTGCCGAACGGCAGGCCGACGACCCCGCACCGATGCTGCGCGAGAAGTTCGCGCCCGGAACCGACCTCACGAGCGAGCTGCTCGCGTTGCTCGCGACGCCGACGATCGCCGAGAAGCGCTGGGTCTGGAGCCAATACGACCACCAGCTCTTCCTGAACACGGTCGTCGCGCCGGGTGCCGACGCCGCGGTCCTGCGCGTGAAGGAGACGACGAAGGGGCTCGCGCTCTCGACCGACGGCAAGGCCCGGTTCTGCCGGCTCGATCCGCGCACCGGCGGCCGGCTCGTCGTGCTCGAGGCGGCGCGCAACGTCGCGTGCTCGGGCGCGGTGCCGCGCGCGCTCGTGAACTGCCTCAACTTCGGCAACCCCGAGCACCCCGAGGTGATGTGGCAGTTCGCGGAGGCGGTCGAAGGCATCGCCGAGGCGTGCGAGGCGCTCGGCATCCCCGTCGTCGGCGGCAACGTGAGCTTCTACAACGAGTCGCGCGGCACCGACATCGACCCGACGCCCGTCGTCGCGGTGATCGGTGTCGTCGACGACCTGGCGCGTCGGCCACCGACGCCGCGGTTCGACGCGGGTGATCACTTGGTCGTGCTCGGCACGACCGACGCGGAGCTCGGCGGCTCGGAGTGGGCGTCGGTGCTGCACGGCTACGCGTACGGCCTGCCGCCGCGCGCCGACCTCGACCGCGCGCGTGCGCTCCACGACGTCGTGGCCGCGCTCGTACGCGACGGTCGCGCCTCGGGCATCCACGATTGTGCCGACGGTGGGCTCGCGGTCGCGCTCGCGGAGATGGCGTTCGGCGCGCAGCTCGGGTTCGACGTCGACCTCGCGCGCGCGCCGGGAGCGGACGCGTGCACACCGGCCGAGCAGTGCTTCTCCGAATCCACGTCGCGCGTCGTCGTCGCGACTTCCGACGTCGCGGCGGTGCTCGAGCGCGCCGCGACCGCGGGCGTGCCCGCCGCCGAGATCGGGATCGCGGGCGGCGACCGGCTCCGCGTGTCGGACGCGTTCGACGCCGCGCTCGCCGACGCGCACCACACCTGGGCGAACGGCCTCACGGCCGCGCTCGGGATCGCCGGCTGACGGCGAAGGGCTAACGCGCGCCGAACGTCGACGCGATCGCGCGCGCGACCGCCTCGCGATCGGTCGGACGCGCGAGCGACGCGCGCGCGGTCGCGACCCGCTCCGCGCCGATGAGCTCGACGCGCAGGCCGAGCAGATGGTCGGCGAGCGCGGGCACGAACTCCGGATGCCCCTGCACCGTCCAGACGCGCTCACCCGCGGCGAGCCCCGCCACCGGGCAGTAGTCGGAGCGGGCGATCACGCGCAGGGCGTCGGGCACCGCGACGACCTGGTCCTGGTGGCTCGCGATGAGCGCGCACGAGCCGCGCGCGTCGGAGCCGGGCAACGGCTCGATCAGCTCGTACGGCTGCACGCCGACGCCCCACCCGTCCTCGGCGCGCTCGACGCGCCCGCCGAGGGCCTGCGCGAGCAGCTGATGTCCGAAGCAGATCCCGACGAACGGAACGTCGTCGGCGACGACCGCGCGCAGCAGATCCTCGACGCCGGCGATCCACGGCTCGTCGTCGTACACCGACGATCGGCTCGGCGAGCACAACCAGCCGTCGCACTCGGTGAGCGATGCCGGGAGCTCGCCGCGATCGGCGAAGTACGGCACGACGTCGACGCCGACCGGCGCGAGGAGCGCGGAGAACAGCTCGGTGTAGTCGCCCGCGATGTGCGTGCTGCGCGGGTCGACGTGGCCGACGACGAGCAGACCGGCGCGCACGCGACCCGTCACGCGCTCATCGGAACGAGAAGACCGCGCCCGCGCCGCGCTCGCGCTCGGCGAGCAGGCCGCGCTCACGCAGACGCGGCATCACGCCCTCACCGAACCAGTACGCCTCTTCGAGGTGCGGATAGCCCGAGAGGATGAACTCGTCGAAGCCGAGGCCGTGGTACTCCGCGATGCGATCCGCGACTTCGTCGTACGAGCCGACGAGCGCGGTACCGACGCCGCCGCGCACCAAGCCGATGCCGGCCCACACGTTCGGGTACACGACGAGTCGGTCGGCGTCGCCTCCGTGGAGCGCGGCCATGCGCGCCTGACCGACCGATTGCGTCGCCGCGAAGTCGCGCTGCGCCGCCGCGATCGCGTTCGGATCCATGTGCGCGAGCAACGCGTCGGCCGCGGCCCACGCCTCGTCGGCGGTCGGCCGTGCGATGACGTGGAACCGGATGCCGAAGTCGAGCGTGCGACCGGCTTCCGCAGCGAGCGCGCGCATGCGCGCGACGCGTTCCGACACCATGTCGGGCGGCTCGCCCCACGCGAGGTACACGTCGACGTGGTGCGCGGCGACGCGCTCGGCCGCGTCGGACGCGCCGCCGAAGTAGATGCGCGGGATCGGATCGGGCGGCACGCGCGTCGTGGCCTGCTCGACCGTGAAGTGCTCGCCCTGGTAGTCGAACGGCTCGCCGCTCCACGCGCCCCGCATCACCTCCACGAACTCGCCCGTTCGTGCGTAGCGCGTCTCCTTGTCGGCGAAGACGCCGAAGCGCGCCAGCTCGGCCGGCTCCGCGCCGGTCACGATGTTCACGAGCAGGCGTCCGCCCGACAACCGTTGGTACGTCGACGCCATCTGCGCGGCGAGCGTCGGCGTGAGCAACGCGGGCCGGAACGCGACGAGGAACTTCACCCGCTTCGTGAGCGGGATGAGCGCCGCGGTCGCGAGCCACGCGTCCTCGCAGCCGGTGCCGCAGGGCGTGAGCATCCCGTCGAAGCCGAGCGAATCGCACGCGACCGCGATCTGGGCGAGGTAGTCGAGGTCGGGCGGCCGGCGCGAGGGATCGTCGTCGTCGGGCAGCACGTCGCGCGCGTCGCCGCCGGTCGGCAGGAACCAGTGCAGCCGCAGCGGGGCGCCGCCGGGCATCAGCGGCTCAGTCCCCGGAGGGCGCGAGCCCGTGCGCCGCGAGCCAGGCGACGACCTCGATCGCGGACTCCGCGGGCGTGTGGCCCTCGGTCTCGACCCGGATCTCGGGGTTCAGCGGCGGCTCGTAGGGATCGTCGAGCCCGGTGAACTGCGGGATGTCGCCGGCGCGCGCCTTCGCGTAGAGACCCTTCACGTCGCGGTCCTCGCACACCTCGAACGGGGTCGCGATGTAGATCTCGACGAAGTTGTCGATCTGCGCGCGCATCTCGTCGCGCAGCTCCCGGTACGGAGAGATCGCGGCGGTCACCGCCACCACGCCGTTACGGGCGAGGACCTTCGCGACCCATCCGATGCGCCGGATGTTGATGTCGCGGTCTTCCTTCGAGAAGGTGAGGCCCTTCGACAGGTGCTCGCGCACCTCGTCGCCGTCGAGCAGCTCGACCTTGTGACCACGGGCGACGAGCTCGGCGACCACGATGTTCGCGATCGTGCTCTTGCCCGCGCCGGAGAGCCCGGTGAACCAGAGACAGCAACCGGCGTCGGGCAGATCCTGTGACATGGCGGCAGACGGTAGTCGTGCCCGGACGAGGGCCCCGAAGCCCGGAGGACCGCGGCGGGCATGGGATAATGGAGGCATGGACGACCAGGTTCGCGAGGCCTGCGGGGTCTTCGGGGTGTACGCCCCGGGCCGGCCGGTCGCCCACCTCACGTACCTCGGGCTGTACGCGCTGCAGCACCGCGGCCAGGAGTCCGCCGGCATCGCCGCCAGCGACGGCGAGATGATCACGGTCATCAAGGACATGGGCCTGGTGAGCCAGGTCTTCAACGAGCTCAAGCTCGCGCCGCTCGACGGCCATCTCGCGATGGGCCACGTGCGCTACTCGACCACCGGGTCGAGCACGTGGCGGAACGCGCAGCCGGTGTACCGCTCGGTCGGCGACGCCGGCATCGCCCTGGGGCACAACGGCAACCTCACGAACACGGTCGAGCTCGCCGAGAGCCTCGGCATGCTGCCCGGCGTGCTCACCTCCGACAGCGAGCTCGTCGGCGAGCTGCTCGGCCGGGCCTACGAAGACATCGAACGCTCCGACGGCCGGGAGCTCGAGCACGCGCTCCAGGTCGTGCTGCCCAAGCTCGCCGGCGCGTTCTCGCTCGTGCTCATGGACGAGGCGCACCTCTTCGGCGTGCGCGACCCGCACGGATTCCGGCCCCTCGTGCTCGGACGCACCGAGGGCGGTTGGGTCCTCGCGTCGGAGACCGCGGCGCTCGACATCGTCGGCGCGCACTTCGTTCGCGAGGTGGAGCCCGGCGAGCTCGTCGCGATCGACGCCAACGGCGTGCGCTCGATCCGCTACGCGGAGCCGACGCCGAAGCTCTGCCTCTTCGAGTTCGTCTACATCGCGCGCCCCGACACGCAGCTGTACGGGCAGAGCGTGCACTCCGCGCGCCAGCGCATGGGCGAGGAGCTCGCGCGCCAGGCGCCGGTCGACGGCGACATGGTGATGCCGGTTCCCGAGTCGGGCGTCCCCGCCGCGCAGGGTTACGCGCGCCAGTCGGGCATCCCGTACGGCGACGGTTTCGTGAAGAACCGCTACGTCGGGCGCACGTTCATCGACCCGCGTGCGCACGCCCGCGGCGCGAGCGTCCGCATCAAGCTCAACCCGCTGCCGTCGAACGTGAAGGGCAAGCGCGTCATCGTGGTCGACGACTCCATCGTGCGCGGCACGACCACGCGCGAGACGATCGCGCTGCTCCGCGAGGCGGGCGCGACCGAGGTGCACTTCCGTGTGTCGTCGCCGCCGTACAAGTGGCCGTGCTTCTACGGCCTCGACACCGGCAAGCGCAGCGATCTGCTCGCGGCCGACATGTCGGTCGGCGAGATCAAGGACTTCCTCGGCGTCGATTCGCTCGGGTACCTCGAGCTCGACCGCTTGATCGCGGCCACGGGTGCGGGCGCCGAGGGCTTCTGCACCGCGTGCTTCACCGGCGACTACCCCGTGCCGGTTCCGGAGAGCGACATGAAGCTGGTGCTGGAGGACGAGCGCGTGCTGCACCTCCCCAGCGTCGAGCCCGTCTGAGCGCGCGCGTGACCGAGCGCGACGGCGCGCCGCTGACGTACCGCGACGCGGGCGTCGACATCGCGGCGGGCGACAAGACCGTCGAGCTCATCAAGACGCACGTCCGCAAGACGTTCCGGCCCGAGGTCGTGAGCGATCTCGGCGGCTTCGGCGGACTGTTCGCGATCGACTGGAAGCGCTACGACGATCCGGTGCTCGTGTCGTCGACCGACGGCGTCGGCACGAAGTCGGTGATCGCGCGCCTCACGGGCCGCCGGCGGACGATCGGGATCGACCTTGTCGCGATGTCGGCGGACGACATCGCGGTGCAGGGCGCGGAGCCGCTGTTCTTCCTCGACTACGTGTCGATGGGTCACCTCGTGCCCGACGAGGTCGAAGAGATCGTCGCGGGGGTCGCCGACGGGTGTGTGACCGCGGGCTGCGCGCTGCTCGGTGGTGAGACCTCGGAGCACCCCGACCTGATGGCGCCGGGCGAGTTCGACCTCGTCGGCTTCGCGGTCGGTGTCGTCGAGCGTTCGCGCGTGCTGCCGCGCGGCGTGCGGGCCGGCGACCGCTTGATCGGCATCGCGAGTCCCGGTTTGCGCTGCAACGGGTACTCGCTGGCGCGGCGGGCGCTGCTCGATCGCCGCGGACGCGTGCTCGACGATCCCGCGTGGCCGGGCGCCGATCGCTCGCTCGGCGAGGAGCTGCTGCTGCCGAGCGTCATCTACGCGCCGGCGATGCGCGCGCTCGTGGACGCCGTCGAGGTCCACGGCTTTGCGCACATCACCGGGGGCGGACTGCCCGACAACATCGCGCGTGCGCTCCCCGACGACGTCGACGCGGTCGTGCGGCGCGGCTCGTGGCCCGAGCCCCGGATCTTCGCCGAGATCCAGGCCGCCGGCGACGTCGCCGACGACGAGATGGAGCACGTGTTCAACCTCGGCGTCGGAATGGTCGCGATCGTGCCGGCTGCCGAGGTCGAGCCCGCGGTCGCGGTCCTGGCGGCCGCCGGACACGACGCCTCAGAGATCGGCGAGGTCGGCGCCGGCCACGGACGCGGGGTGGTAGAGCGGACATATCGGACGTAGGCTTCCGCCATGCTGAAGCGTGGGGTAGTGGCATTCTTCGTGATCGCGCTCGGATCACTCGGGTCGGGCGTGGCGGCGCAGTCGTTCGCGGCGTCGCCGCCGACCGTGACGTTCACGAACCGGTGGTCCGTGAACTGTCCGGCGTGCCAGGCGCCGATCGTCGTGGGGAGCAAGCTCTTCACGGTCGATCGGGTCGGGCCCAACGGTGGGCAGGCGTTCTCGTCGACCGTCCGGACCTTCAACTCCGCGACGGGCGCGGTCGGCTGGACCCACTCGCTCGGCACGGTCAGCGACTCGCAGATCGACGCAGTCGCGAACGGTGTGGTCTACCTGCACACGCGGGCGACCAACGGGACAGGACACGTCATCGCCCTCGACGCGACCGACGGACGCGTGCGTTGGAGCGCCGTCCCGCCGGGTCGCCATGGCATCACCGGCGTCGCGATCGACGGCGCGAACGTGTTCGTCGTCAACGAGGGGCGGCAGGTGTACACGACGCTCGCGGTCACGCGCTACGACGCGACGGGCACGCTCGTGTGGACGAAGAGCGCACACCAATCGGCCGGGACGCTCGCACTCGGCGACGGCAATCTGTATGTCTGGAGCACCACGCTCAATGCGAGCGACGTGCAGCACGACTTCCTGACCGTGTACGGCGAGACCGACGGACAGTCGTCGGTGGTGTTCAAGGCTCCGGGCGCGCCGACGTCGGCCGTGAGCAAGACGGTCTACGCGCACGGCCTCGTCTACGCAGTCGAGTACACGCCGCAGGAGGGCGCGGGGTTCGGGACGCTCGTCATCGACCCGACGACCGGCGCGGTCGCGTGGCGGGCGAACGGTGCGAACGTGCTCGCGGTCGGCGACACTGTCGCCCTCGACGGCGACAACCACGTCAGCTCGAGCGGCGGCAGTCAGCTCTCCGGCTACGACGCGACGACCGGTGCGCGGCTGTGGGGTCCGCGCGCCAACACGGGCTTCGACCCGGCGATCGTCGGTTCGACCTTCTACACGGTCTACAACAGCGATTTCTCGAACAAGAGCCAGGTGCAGGCGCGCTCGATCACGACCGGGATGCTGGAGGGCACTCGAGTGTTCACGAACACAGCGCTCGAGGGGATCACCGCGTCGGGCATCCGCATCTACGTCGCGACCTCCGACCAGCTCTACGCGCTGATTCCGCACACCTCGTAGATCAACCGTTCGCCGTCGCGACCACGGGTTCGATGAACGCGGGCGGGTTCTGCGCGGAGCAGACGCTCAGACCGCCGGCGATCGTGACGTTCACCGGCGCGGTCTCGTTCGGCGGATACACGCGAACAGTGTGCGTCGACGCGGCCGGGCACATCCTCACGCTCGGGTTGCCCGCGGCGACCTGCGAGGAGACGGTCCCGCCGACCGGATCGACGACGCTCGTGTACGACTGTCCGCTGCGGCGCGCGGGCACGCCGATCTGCTTGCCGGTCGCGTCGAGGAACGACACGCCGGGATAGCCCGTCATCTCGCACGGCGCGGTGCCCGCGTTCCGGTACTGCAGCTCGAAGTACTCGGTGCCCGCGGCGCCGTCCGGTGCCGACGCGGTGATGCGGAGGTTCGCGCTGCGACAACGTGGGACCGACGAGACGGCGGTGGTCGTCGCGGCGGCGGTGGTGGTGGTCGGCGCGGCCGTCGTCGTGGAGACGATCGTCGTTGTTGTCGACGTCGAGGTCGAGGAGCTCGACGGTGATGCCTGCTTCGACCCGCCGTGACACGCGCCGAGCGCGATCACGAGCGTTGCGGCCACGACGATGCGAGTTCCGGTCATCAACGGGCAGACACGCGGGTCACGCCGAAGGTTGCCGGCGCCTATTCGAGCCAGCCGGCGCGCAGCCACGCGAAGCGGTGGCACGTCGGGCAGCGCAACCAATGCCGGTGCGTGCGCGCGGGCGACGGGATCCAGAGCCACACGGGGAAGTGGAGCGTCGCGAACTCGGCGTACGTGATGCGCGTCCGGCGACCGCACGCCGCGCAGTCGACGATCAGCGTGCCCGGAGTGGCGTCGGGCTTCGTGAAGAGATGGCTCGCGCCGCGACCTTCCGCGTCGGCGTCGATCGGGACGGGCATGCGTTCGCTCCCGCCGGTCGAGAAGAGCGCCGACTTCCCGAGCGGATCGCGCGTTCGCTTCGTCGGACGCGTGCGTGCGAGTCCCGGGTCAGTCATGCGGGAGCGGATCCGCGTGCAGCGTGCGCGCGACCTCGCGATACGCCTGCGCGCCGCGCGAGTTGGACGCGTGATCGAGGATCGACACGCCGCGCCCCGGCGCCTCCGCGAAGCGCACCGACTTCGGGATCGGCGGCTCGAGCACCGTGAGCCCGAAGCGCGTCTGCGCGTCCTCGATCACTTCGCGACCGTGACGCGTGCGGCTGTCGAACATCGTGGCGATCACGCCCCGCACGACGAGGTTCGGGTTCGTGAAGGTGCGCACGTCGTTGACGGTGTCGAGCAGCTGACCGACGCCGCGGTGCGCGAGCGCTTCGCACTGCAACGGGATCACGACCTCGTGCGCGGCGGTGAGCCCGTTGACCGTGAGCACGCCGAGCGACGGCGGGCAGTCGAGGAGGACGGTGTCGAACTCGTCGAGCAACGGTTCGATGGCGCGTGTGAGCGCGTACTCGCGTCCGGTGCGGCCGAGCAGGAAGAGCTCCGTGCCCGCGAGATCGATCGACGCGGGGAGGATCGACAGCTCGCCGAGATCGTGGCGCGCGTCGGCGGCCTTGTTGCGACCGACGAGCACGTCGTGCAACGACACGCCGATCCGATCGGGGTCGAGCCCCGTCGAGAACGTGAGACAGGCCTGCGGGTCGAGGTCGACGAGCAGCACGCGGTCGCCGAGACGCGCGAGCGCGGTGCCGAGCGCGTGCACCGTCGTCGTCTTCGCGACGCCGCCCTTCTGGTTGGCGATCGCGAGCACCCGTGCCATCGCTGCGCAGTGTACGAGCGGCGTCTGTGCAGCGTACGGCCGTCTTTGTCCCCTTTGCGACGCCTCGGGCGGCATCGACTACTGTGGGTATAGACGGATCTGCCCAGCCCGCAGGGTCCCGTCGTCGTCGCCAGGATGCGGCGGACGAGATCCGGCCCCGGCGCTGACGCGCGGTTGGGTGGCCCACGCAGATCGAGTCAGGGAGCGACGACGATGGACAAGCCGAATGCCCGCGACGCCGATGACGCCCTCCTCACCCCTTCCGAGGTCGCGGCGATGTTCCGCGTGAACCCGAAGACCGTGACGCGTTGGGCGCGCGCCGGCAAGATCTCCGCGATTCGCACGCTCGGCGGTCACCGCCGGTTCAAGGCGAGCGAGATCCGCGCCTTCCTCGAGCAAGTCGAAGAAGGCCACGCGATCTAGGCGCCGACGAGCGCGCTCGGTTGCGGCCCGCTGATCGAATCGGCTCGCGCGACGCAGCGAACGCGCCGAGTGCGCATCGTTCCGGCATGAACGGCCGGGCGCTTCGCGGTCCGGCCGAGTTGGGCCTGAGGCGTCAGCAGGGCGACGCTTGCGAGCCCGACCGATAAAGACAGTGGCCGGGACCGGCGTCGATCCGGTGACCTTGCGCTTTTCAGGCGCACGCTCTGCCAACTGAGCTACCCGGCCTGGCATCCGACGGCAACGCCGCCGATCCGCGGTCCTGACGGGATTTGAACCCGCGGCCTCCGCCTTGACAGGGCGGCGTGCACTCCAAACTGCACCACAGGACCAATGTGCCCCCAGGGGAGTTCGAATCCCCGTTACCGCCTTGAAAGGGCGGCGTCCTGGGCCACTAGACGATGGGGGCTCGAACTCTCGAGGGTGGAACCGGGAGATGCTAGCGCAACGGTCGCTCGACCCTCCCGGCGATCCCGCTACCGTGCCGCCCGATGCGAGCGGCTGCGTGTGTCGTCGTCCTCGGTCTCGCGGTCGCGGCGTGCAGCGGCGGCGCGTCGTCGAACGGTTCGGGGCCGACGGGCCGGGTCGTCGACGAGAAGGCCGCGTGCGCGGCGCTCGGCGATCTGCAGCGCGCGGCCGACGCGTTGCGCGGTGTCGACGCTTCCGATCCCGAGGCGTCGGAGGCCGCGCTCGTCCGCGCGATCGCGACCTACCGCGCCTCGCTCGCGCGTTTCGAGCAGGCGGGACCGTCGTCGTTGCGCGCCGCCGCCGAGACCGTGCGCGCCTCGGTCGCCGCCCGTCAGTTCGCGCGCGCGACGACCGAGCGCGCCGCAATCGACGCGTGGTCCGCTGCGCACTGCGACTGACGCGGACGCGTCAGGGCCCCGGTCAGTCGAAGCAGACGGCGGGCGTGCGGGGCGGCGTGTCGGTCATCGTCTTCAGCTTGGCGACGAGCTCGCCGCCGAAGGGCTGGCAGCCCGTGTAGCCGAGCTGACCCGTCGTGCCGGTGAGGTCGCCGTCGGCGGCGGTGACCGTGAGCGTGAACGTGAACGGGTCGCTGTCGCTGAACGATTCGCAGCCGCTCACGGTGCCCTTCAGTGTTCCGCTGCCCGTCGAGTACGCGAATGTTCCGCGGTCGACGCAGTTGCCGCCGAGCGCGCTCGAGTTCTGCCAGCAGATGCTGAGCCCGATGGTGGTGTCGCCGTGACCCTGCCCGCCGGCGTCGACCTCGTTGTACTCCTCGAACTTCGCCTCGGACGGATCGCCGTCGACGTGGCGGTCGGGACACACGCCGTCTTGGAGGTACGCCTGGGTGCCGCCGCGGTTGAAGTGCGCCTGGATCGTCGCGGTCTTCGACGCTGCGCCCGCGGGGACCGCGATCGCGATCGGCACCACGACTGCGCTCGCGACGAGCACGCGTCGAATCGACACTCCCCACATGGCTGGCCTCCCAGGTCGGCATGTGACGGGACGTCCGCAACGTACTCGCGGCTGAATGCGCGGAGGCGTCCAACTGCTAGGAAGGTCGCATGGCATCGCATGACCTCACCTTCGGCGTGTTCGTCCCGCAGGGTTGGAAGATGGAGCTCGCCTCGATCGCGGACCCGCAGGCGAAGTGGGCGAAGGCCGTCGAGATCGCGCAGTACGCGGAGGCGCTCGGCTTCGACTCGTTGTGGGTCTACGACCACTTCCACAATGTGCCCGTACCTGCGCACGAGACGATGTTCGAGTGCTGGACGACGATGGCGGCGATCAGCCAGCGCACGTCGCGGATCAAGCTCGGGCAGATGGTCGGGTGCGCGCCGTATCGCAACCCCGGGTTGCTCGCCAAGATCACGGCGAACATCGACGTGATGTCGGGAGGGCGGCTCATCTGGGGAATCGGCGCGGGCTGGTACGAGCACGAGTTCAAGGGTTACGGCTACGAGTTCCCCGTGCCCGCCGACCGCATCCGTCTGCTGCGCGAGACGGTCGAGGTCGTGAAGGCGATGTGGTCGCAGCCCGACGTCTCGTATCACGGACGCCACTTCACGCTCGATGGCGCGCAGTGCGATCCGAAGCCGGTGCAGCAGCCGCACCCGGAGATCCTCATCGGCGGCGGCGGTGAGCAGCTCACCCTGCGCGTGGTCGCGCGGCTCGCGGACGCGTCGAACTTCGGTGGCAAGCCGCACGACTGGCAGCACAAGGCCGAGGTGCTCCAGGGCCACTGCAAGGACGTCGGCCGCGACTACGACGAGATCCGCAAGACGATCTCGGGTGAGATCTTCATCCGCGAGACCGAGCAGGAGATCGTCGACGCGGGCTCGCTGTCGATGCGCCGTGAGCCGTTCGAGTCGTGGCGCGCCGGCAACTTGGTCGGCACGCCGGAGCAGGTCGCGGCGCGGATCCAGACCTACGTCGATTTGGGATGCACCGGCTTCTACCCGTGGTGCTCCGACTATCCCGACACCGAGACCGTCCGTCTCTTCGCGCAGATCGCCGACGACCTGCGCTGAACCGCGCCGTCAACGGGCGGGCGGACCGACGTCGATCGCGGCGTCGGCGCACGCGACGACGGCGAGCAACGCGAGTGGCGCGACCAGCGCCCAGACGTGCCATTCGGCGTCGAGCCACCCGCCGGCGATCGCGCCGACCGCGTACATCACGAAGATGCCGGCCAGCAGCGCGATCCGGCGTGGGGTCGGCTCGTTGTGCCAAGGCACCTGCGTCGCGCCCCGGCGGCGGTCGCGTCGCCAGTACACGTAGCGCACCGCTTCCTCGGCTGCGCGCGTGACGACACCCGAGACGTACACGGTGCGCACGGTCTGCCCACCGACGCGTCGCAGCGCCGCGGTCTGCATCCCCATCGCGAGCGCGGGCAGTGCGACGAGACCGTCGAGCGGCCACGGCGACGTCGCATTCAGTCTCGACGCGCCCGCCGACGCGGCCACCCACCACAAGAACGCGGCGAGGAGCAGGAGCTCGAGTCCCAGTGTCGACGCGAGCACCCGCCTCACGCGGTGCCGCGAGCACTCTTCGGCTACGGCGACACCCGCCGCGACACCGAGCACGAACGCCACGATCGCCACCGCGCGTGTGAGCATCGCGTTCGAGCCACGAGCGCCGATGCTGACGCCGGTCGCGATCGCATTGCCGGTCATCGGGCCGACTTCGACGTGCGACAGCTCTGAGTAGCAGACCGCGACGATGCAGCCCGCGGCGACCGCGAGCACCCACGCGGCGACGAGGTACTCCGCGACCGCGACGAACTTCGACGCCTCGCGTGCTGCGGCGCTCGTCTGCGGGTCAGTCGTCGTCGAGCTCGCCCTTCACGATTCGGACCCGAGTCCGCGGCCGTTCACCGAGATGGTTCCCGCGGTGTCCGTGCGAGTAACGGGCGAACGCCGCCGAAATGGGCGCCGCCGACATCGCCCTAGGCTCCTGACCTCGGGGTCGCTAGCTCAACTGGCAGAGCGTCGGACTTTTAATCCGCAGGTTCGGGGTTCGATCCCCCGGCGACCCACCACGAACGTCCAGGTCAACGGCGCGCGTGCAGCGTGCGCGCGGCGCGCGCCGATCGCGTGGCATGCACGATGGCATGCACTGTCGCAGCGGGGCGCGACGATCAGCGCGTGATCCGAGAGCGCGGGCCGAAAACGTTCCAGGTCGTCGTGTCGCGGGACGCGACCCGCGCACCGGCAAGTCGCGTTACCTGCGCGAGACGGTGCACGGCACGCGCAAGGCGGCCGAGCGCGCGGAGCTCCGACTCCAAGATCAGGTCGAGGACGGCCGCGCGCGCGTCGATCGTCCGACCGTCGGCGAGCTCCTCGACCGCTGGCTCGAGCACGCGCGCCCGTCGCTCGCGGTGAAGACGTTCGAGGGCTACGAGCGTATCGTCGAGTTGCGACTGAAGCCCGAGCTCGGCGCGATGCGTCTCGAGCGGCTGCGCGGCTCCGACCTCGACGCGCTCTACGCCAAGATGCTCGACGAGGGCCGCGCTCCCGCGACCGTGCGCCAGGTGCACGCCGTCGCGCACCGCGCGTGCCGGCAGGCGTTGCGGTGGGACTGGTAGTGGCTCAGTCTGAGGCCGAGTGTTGCGATCTCTTTCGACGCTGGTCTCGCCACACGAGACCGAACATCCCGGTCCAGACGAGTGGCAGAGCGAGTGCGATGGCTGCGGTCGCGCCCGGTAAGTCGCCACCAGCCGCGTACGGCCCGAATACGAATCCCAGCACCAAGCCGACGGCGGCCATCATGACGACGCCCAAGAGCCAGGCGCGCCTCATTTCTCGCGGTGACCACGAGCCGAGCATGAGCGACAAGCTGGTCTCGGCGGTTTCCCGTTCGTCAGAATCGTCGGCGCTCATTCCCACGGCCCAATTATCGGACCTGACGGCCAGCGACCTGACGGCCAGCGACCTGACACTCAGTCGAGTAGCTCCGCGATCTGGAACACCGACCGTCCCGGCGTCCTGCTACCCCTTGCCGAACAGAGCGGTGACGGCGGTGAGCCCGGCGACCGCGACGCCGACGGCGGCCGCGGCGATCCCGATCGGGCCCATGGATGCGAACAGTCCGCTGCTCGCAACGCCGGCTTCGGACAGCGCGGCCGCATTGATGCTCGCGGCCTCGGCTTCCGCGACGAGCGCTTCGGCGGCGCCGATCGCGGAGAGGTCAACCGCGCCGTCGACAGTCGCGGCGCGCAGGGCTGCCTCCGCCTTGATCGTGAGAGCTCCGGCAGCGGTCGTCGCGGACTCGGCCTCCGCCGCTTGAGCAACGGCAGCCTCCGCGGCGGCGTCGCGCGACGACGTCAAGGCCGACTCACAGCCCCAACTGCCTTACCGAGCGCGAGCACACCGACCGTCGCCCCGGTGCCCGCCAGACCGATTCCCGCGAGCTTCCCGATCAGTTCCGTGCCCTGCGGCCCCAGCGCGGAGAACCCCGACGTCAGCGTCGAGAACAACGTCGTCACGGTCGGCAGCAACGCCTCGCCGATCGTGTCCTTCATGTTCGACCACTCGGCCGACGCTCGCTGCCGAGTTCCCGACCGGCACCTGTTACGTGGTCGATGTCGCGAGCGTCTACAGCAGCCTCTTCGGATTCACGGTACAGACCGCGACGGGAACCGGACGAGTATGACGCTCACCCCGAACGACGCGGCGAACTGCACGTTGCAGCAAGGCTCCGTGATCCAGATCACGGCCGAAGACATGCTCGTCACGTCCGCGATCACGAAGACGGACAGCACGCATTGGACGATGACGGTCACCCGCGCCTACTCGGGCGTCGACACGATGACTGGCACCGGCAACGGCGGAAGCAACGTCAAGCACGGCGCGACCGCGGCCGGTGTCATTTGCCTGCCGTGGTCGACCGCCGATGGCGTGCATCCCTCCGACTACGGGCACGCGCTCTTCGCGAAAATAGTGCTCGACACGCTCGCGACGGTTCCGGTCACCAACCGGAAGATCGCGACGTCCGGTGCGTACTACGCGCACGATCAGCAGTCGTGGCCGACCCCGTCGTCCGGTGTGCCCGGCTACTTCTATCCGCGCTGCGCGGCGGCACGATCGTCAACGACGGCGACGCAGAGCAAGGAATACGCGTATCCGCAGAGGATCACCCGCAATGGCATCATCACGTCGCTCAACAGCTACATCGTGACGGGCGCCGCGGGTGCTGCGCTCCGCTGGTGCGTCTACACCGATGAGGACGGCTCCCCCTACCAGTTGATCCTCGATACCGGCGTCGTCGGCACGGTCGCCGGTACCTCGAGCAGCACGCTCGCGACCGCGAGCCTTATCCTGCCGGTTCGGCGCGGTCTCTACTGGGTGTCCGCGATCGTGCAAGGCTCCGGGTCGGTCTCGATCCGGAGCACGCCGACCAACTTCCCCGGCTACGACGGTTACGTCGTCCCCGACACGAACTCGGGTATCCAGACGACGGGTGAACCGAGCGGCAAGTCGCGCACAGGGCATCACCGGCGGCGCGACGAACTGGGACTACACGGCCGAGAACGTCGAGACTGAGAGAATGCCGCTCATCTTCGTCGGGTTCGAAACGTACGTCAGCGCGTGACCTGTTCGGATATCCACCGAGCGACGATCTTCGCGCTCCGACCGGCATAGTGGATGCCATCGCTGCGTAGCTCAGATCGACACGCGCTCTTCGGGCAGACGTAGTCCAAGAGGTCAAGCAACTGCGCGCCCATCGCGTGCGCGACGTCCGCCACGACCCGGTTCTCGCAGTCGATGGCACGATCGTGCCGAGGGAAGTAGGCGGCGCGCGAGTACGGCTGATTCGCGAGCACGACCCGAGCACCCGTTGAACCGAGCTGACGAACCTCGGCCACGAGATCGCTCCGGTAGAGCGAATCGAACCCCGGCGAGCAGGGCTTCACCTCGACGCCCTCGTAGTGCCCGCCAGCACCGTAGAAGTCGGCCGGAATCCACACAGCGACGTTTGGAGAGAACCGGGTTACCGCGTCCGCTTCACCGGGCGGGTCGCATGGAGGCGCGACTTCCAGCCCACCGTTCGGAGCTGCGATCGCGGTTGGGATCTGCGGCGGAAACTGGCAGCCGATCCAACTCGCGTCGAACACAGCGACTCCCGGCTGCGCGCCGATCGCCGGCGCGAGCGAATGTGCGACCGAGTTACCCACGAGCATGATCCGCATAGCGCCTGGCGCCGCTGCGATCGCGGCACGCGCGGCTGCCTTTACGAGCCCGTTCTTCGGAGCGGCCTTGGCCGCCGCTGGTGGCGAGTACGGCGCGTTGCCGTGCCACACGTACAAGCCGCCGACCGCGAAGAACGCGACAACACACGCGGTCGCGATCCAGACCACGACCCGGCCCACGGCCGCGCACGGTACCGGAGGCGCATGTGACCTGCAATCCGTCGCCGTTCCCACTCGCGGTCCTCGCCGAGGCCACACGGATCTCCCCGCGCCGCCGCGGCGCCCCGCTCTGGCCCGAGTCGGGCGAGACGAGCTGCCCGGCGAAGAACTACTGAAGCACCTGACCGAGGATCCACCACGCGACCTGCTCAGCACCCGCACCCGAGTAATGCACACCGTCCGGGCGGAGGACGACCCCGTCGCGACGTATCAGGCAATGGCCGTGCGGGCACGTGTATCCGAACAGGTCGACGAGCGCCACGTGCATCTGCGCAGCGACCTGCCGCCGCAGCGCGTTGTTGCAATCGGTCGTGCGGTCCGGCACCGCGACCGCGCCGACGCCTTCACCTGGCTCAGTGAAACGCGCGTACGCCTCCGTCGAGATCACGACCTGCGCGCCGTGCTGCCCCAACCGCGTGATCTCGGCGCGCAGCGCCGACGTGTAGAGCGCGTCGTACGTCGACGAGCACGCATGCAACGTGCGGCCCTCGTAGCTCCACGGCTCCGGCGCGTCGCTCACCGCCCACACGACAAGCCTCGGTCGGAACGCGGCGAGCTCGTCGACCTCGCCGGCCGGATGGCACGGTGACGACACCGCGAGCGTGTGCGTCGCGAGGTTCCGGTAGTACGCCGAGACGTTCGGCGGGAACGCGCAGCCGAGGATCGCGCCGTCGAACACGGTCAATCCGCCGGTCGCCTGGAAACCGGGTGTGAGGAACAGCGCGATCGAGTTGCCCGCAAGCATCAGCCGGGGAAATCCCGGCACCCCGTTCACGCGCGTCTGAGCCGCGAGGCGCACCGATCGGCTCGTCACCTTCGCCGGCGTCGTTCCCGCGTTCGGTGCGCCGCCACTGCGGGCCGCGTAGATCCCGCCAGCGACGAATACCGCGGCGAGCGCGGTCCAGAGCACGGCCCGGCTCGCTCTTCCCACGCTGGGTGAAGGTATCGGAGGCGCATGTGACCTGCAATCCGTCACCGTTCCCGCTCGCGGTCCTCGCCGAGGCCACACGGATCTCCCCGCGCCGCCGCGGCGCCCCGCTCTGGCACGGCGTCAACTCCTCGGACGGCAGCTGCGGCGACGCGACGCACGCGACCCGCGAGTCCGACCACAATCCCGACGCGCGCGGGATCCCACACGCGGTCGACATCTCACAGTCGACACCGGGCGCGCCGTACTGGGATCCGAAGTACGGGCTCTTCGACGCTCACGCGTACGGCTTCGAGATCGCGCAGCCCATGCGGTCCGGCGAAGAGACCCGCGTCAAATACCTCGTCTCGTTCTTGGCCGGCCACGACGTCATCTTCGATCCGGCCGTCTCAATGGCGTGGCGCGAGAACGGCACCGGCACCGAGCACGCCTCACACCTCCATGTGTCGTTCACCGTCGCCACTGAGCAATCGACTGCGCCGCTCTTCCGCGCGGCAGCACCCCCGCCGCTGCCGCCACCCCCGCCGCCCACCGTCTTCACCGAGGAGATCGACGTGGAGCTCACGACCTACGACCGCACTGTCAACCCCGACGCGAACGGCAACGGCTACTTCGACATGCCCGGCGTCGCCAACCCGAAGGTGAAGAGCTGGGGCGTGATCGGGCTTCCGGATCCGCAACAGCTCGGCCGGTACCCGCAGGTGCCGCGCGTGTTCTTCACGCTCCACAGCCAGACGTGCCGGTTCGTGATCGTCGGCGGCACCGCGCGGTCGCGTTGCACCGTGCGAGTCACGCACACGTGAGCGAACGGGACCGATGAGTGGTCGACGACACGTCGGAACGCTGGACGCGATGGTGGCGAGCCATCCAAGCGCCGCTCTCCTGGGCGCTCGGCGCCGGACTCCTCATCTTCGCCGCCGGCCACCAAGGACACGACGAACTCTTCATCATCGGCGCCGGCCTCGTCGGCCTCCCACTCGTCGCGCCGGGCAGTAGAAGCGACTGATGGCTCGTTTCTCGATCGTCGGCACGCGCCGCTGGCCGTGTGCGATCTGGTCGACCGTCACGATCCTCAGCCCGCTCGTTGTCCTCATCGCGAGAGGAGCTCGCTGAATGCCCCGCTGGAGACACTTCATCGCGTACGTGATCCTCGCCGCCGGCCTCGTGCTCGCGTTCGGATACGCGCATCGCGCAGAGCAACACGACGTCGCGCGCAACTGCGTCACCGGCCAGCGTTCCTACGACGCGCTGAAGGCGACCGTGAAGACGGCGTACAAGCCGGGGTCGCTGTCGGTGAACGCTGCGACGTTGCCGCCGGAGACGCAGCGGCTGCTTGCGGCGCTCCGACCACTCTTGACCGCGTCTGCCGGGAGCGGCGGCACCCGCGAAGCCGAGATCCTCAAACAGCTCGGTCCTCGTCCCACCTGCTGATACCCGCGCTCCGACAACCCCCCGGCGTGTCGTGCTGATCGCGCGCGCCCCGAAGGAGGCACCAGTGAAGCTCAGCCCCGCCGTCGTCGACTTCGTCGAACGTGTCGGCGCCACCGCGTTCGAAGCCGGCGCCGCCGTCTACATCGCCGACCCGCGAGCGAGTACCGCGAAGGCCGCAGCGATCGCCGCCGCAATCGCTGCGATCAAGTTCGTGTACCTGAAGGTCGGCGCGTGGCAGGCATCGAAGACCGAGCGAGAGGGCGCGCCCTTCATTCCGCTCGAGCCGGACGGTGCGCAGTGAGGCGCGTCGCGCTCGTCGCCGCCGCGCTCCTCGTGCTCACCGCGCGCACCGACGTCGCGGAAGCCGCACGCCCACACCCGTCGCGCGTGCGACGAAGACGGTTCTCTTCAAGGACAGCTTCGCCGGCACGAAACTCGACGCGAGCAAGTGGAACAACGGCTGGTTCGGCGACAACGTCCACCCGACCAAGGGCGTCAACGGCTCCGAAGACGACTGCTACGCCCCCGCTCAGGTGCGGTCGGCGGCGGCCAGCTTCACCTCACCGCCACGAAAGTCGCGTGTCTCGGCAAAGCCTGGTCGTCCGGGCTGATCGACACCAACGGGAAGTTCTCGTTCGTCACCGGCACGCTCAAGGCGAAGCTGTGCATGACGGGCGCCGGCTCGATCGACGACTGGCCCGGCGTGTGGAGCGACGGGCGCGCTGGCCGAACGACGGCGAGATCGACCTCATCGAAGGTCTCCACGGGCGCGGCATGTGGCACGTGCACTCGACGAGCTCGAGCGCGCCCGGCGGCGGGAACCTCACCGCCGGCTGCCACCGGATCAAGTACGTGCGCACTGCGTCGACGGTGACGTTCTTCTACGACGGCGTGAACCAGGGCTCGGCGTCGACGAGCAACTTCGCGAGCTCGCCCGAGTACCTCGTGGTGAACCTCGCGGTGTCGAGCTCGATCTCGCCGCCCGAGGTGCCGGCACAGCTGCACGTCGACTGGATCGAGGTGCTCGCATGAGGCGCCTCGCGGTTCTGCTCGTCGTTGTGAGCGGCGCCGGAGCCGCTCTACTGCCGGGTTACGCCGGCGCTGCACCCGCTCGCGCCCCGCAGTGCGCTCATCCGACGACGCTCACCGGCTACGAAGGCACCGCCTCGTTCCCCAGCGGCCTCTTCGTGCAGCAGGACGTCTGGACCCAGCAAGGCGCGCAGACGATGCGCGTGTGCTCGCCGAGCTCGTGGACCGCGACCGTGAACCAACGCGGCGCACCCGCGACCGGCGTGAAGACCTACCCCGACACGAGCCGCACGTTCACGGACTGGTCGCACTGCGCGTCGCAGCCGCGCGTCGACTCGTTCACCAAGCTCGACGACACCGAACGCCGGATCGTGGGACACCGCGTTCGACGTGTTCCTCAACGGCGGCGTCTGCGGGAAACCGACGCTCGAGGTGATGGTCCTGCCGTCCTGGCGCGCGGTTGACTTCCCGACACCCGATGAGACGACGACGATCGGCAGCGCACGCTACGACGTCACCGTCGCGCCCGGGTTCGTGCGGCTGCGCGCGCAGCATCAGAGCTCGAGCGCGCGGGTGAACCTCCTCGCGGTGCTGCGCTGCTACGCGCAGCCGTCCGACACCGTGCAGTTCGTGCAGGCCGGCGTCGAGGTGCTCACGACGCGCGGCCGAGATCTTGACTTCTCGCTCACTCGATTTGCCGTCACCACGAAAGGAACCGCGTGACCCACGACGTCTTCACCCGCTTCATCGATGAGCTCCCCGGCCCGGGCCGTCTCGGCCGACACGTCGAACACGACGACCGCTCGCTCGCCTACCTCGTCACCCCCGCGAGCGCGACGCTCGTGTCGAAGACGTGGGACCGCGCGACACCGATCCTCGATCAGGGCGACCTCGGCTCGTGCACCGGCAACGCGGCCGCGGGCTGTCTCGGTACCGAGCCGTTCGACGTCGCGTCGGTCGCGCTCGACGAGACCGAGGCCGTGCTCTACGGCGAGGCGACCACGCTCGACACCGTCAGCGGCCAGTACCCGCCGACCGACACCGGCTCTACCGGTCTCGCGGTCGCGAAGGCGTGCAAGAACGACGGTCTCATCGCCGGCTACCAGCACGCCACCTCGATCGACATCGCGCTCGCGACCATCGCCGGCACCGCACCCGTGATCACCGGCATCAACTGGTACACCGGGTTCGACTCACCCGACGCCGACGGCCGCGTGACGATCGGCAAGCGCGACACGATCCGCGGCGGCCACGAGTTCCTCGTCCGCGGCGTCGACGTCGAGAACGAGCTCGTGCACGCCGACAACTCGTGGGGCGCGTCGTGGGGCGCCGCAGGGTCGTTCAGCTTCTCGTTCGCGCACTGGGAGCGGCTCCTCGGCAAGGACGGCGACGTGACCGTCTTCGCTCCGCTCTCGGGGCCCGCGCCGACGCCCACACCCACGCCGACGCCGACGGCCGACGCGGTGTTCGACAAGGCGCTCGCGTCGTTCTGGAAGGCCGAGAAGCTCTGGAAGGCCAACCGGTAGATCTCAGCGGCACCACCGAGTGCACGAGCCCCGCTGCCTTCGGGCAGCGGGGCTTCGTCGCGTCCGGAGTCAAATTACTGCTCAAAGTACCTGCCAAATCCCTTGACGTTGTCCGATCACCATGTTATCCTTGTCGTAGTCAAGGGAAAGGGCCTACCATGGACAAGGACACCAAGAAGCTCCTCCGGAACCTGGAGCGACAGGGCTGGACGATCGAAGCCACGAAAAGCGGCCACATCCGGGCGATCCCGCCGGACACGACCAAGCCGATCGTGATCATCGCTTCCACGCCCAGCGATCACCGGGCCTGGAAGAACACCATCGCCCAACTCCGCAAGTCCGGGGCCGACATCTAGTCGGCCCCGGCACAACCGGGAAAGGAACCATCCCCGTGGAGAGCTACAGCGTGCACGTCAAGGCAGACGGCACCGCCAAGCCGACCGACACTGCCGTCGAGGCCTTCCTCGACGAGCTGCTCGAGCACGCCGGCGTCGTCGCCGGCGACTCCGAGCACACCGGCTACGACGCGACGTTCAACGTGGACGGCGAAGGCCCCGCCGCCGCGGCTACGAGCGCAGTCGACATCTTCACCGCCGCCGCGGAGCGCGCCCAGCTTCCCGCGCTGCCGATCGTGCGCGTCGAGGTGCTCACGGAAGCCGAGCTCGACCGCGACCTCGCGCAGCCGGTCGTGCCCGACCTCATCGGCGTCAGCGAGATCGCCGCACTGTTCGGCGTCACCCGGCAGCGCGCGTCGGAGATCCAGACCCGCGCGGGTTTCCCGGCGCCGGTCGCACGGCTGAAGTCGGGCCCGATCTGGACCCGGGCGAGCATCACGCGGTTCCTCGACGACTGGCAGCGTCGCCCCGGTCGCCCTGCGCGTTTGACAACAGGGCGTACGCTCGACGCAGCGCCGCAGGCAGACGAGGTAGGCGTCGAGCGTACGCCCTCTCGCAAAGTGCCTCCGAAGGCCGCCAAGAAGGCGCCGAAGAAGCGCACCCGCGTATCTGCGTAGCGTCTTTTCCGCTCTCGGAACGACACCCGGCCTGGTCCCGGCTACGGCGTCTGCTTCCAGCTTTCGGCGGTGAGTGTCCAGCCGTCGAAGGCGATCTCTGCCGAGCAGCTCGCCTCGTAGGAAGCGGGCGCGACCTGAATGGTGACGGTGTGCCGCCCAGCCGCGAGCCCGACCGCCTCGCGCTCGACGTATGTCGTGCCGTGGCTCGGCCCGGCCGGAAACAACCAGGGCTCGCTGATTTGTGGTGTCGCCTCAATCCCGTCGACGAGAGCCCGCGCGCTGATGCCGTTGACGATGCCGTCCTGCACGGCGGCCTGTGAAGAGAACCGGATCAGCGCGACGTCCGTCGAGCCCTTCGGGACCTTCACGGAAAGCGTCGCTCCCGGCACGTCGACCCACCTTGGGACGTTGCACGCAGCGGACGGCCACGTATTGGTCCACTGGCTGTTCGTATTCTTCGTGTGGATCTGCGGGCCGGCGCCGTTTGTTTGGGATGACACGGCTGAGGCAGCGGCCGCGCCGAGTCCGCCAGCGAGAACGACGGTCACGACTACGACCAGCCGAGAACCCTGCATCAGGGAGTCTTGATACCGGTCGCGGCGCCGGCGGGCGCGGACATCGCGACGACCGTGCTGACGACGAGGACTGCCCAACGCTTCCCCACGCGCCCCTCCTTGGCATGCAATCTGGCATGCAACGTACCTCTATATAGGGCGCGCTGAGTAGGCCAAGGGTTACCGTCGAGGCCTCGCCGGTGCAGGTCAGATCGGCGCGGGCTGCTTTGGAGAGCCCTGCAGACGGACTTTTAATCCGCAGGTTCGGGGTTCGATCCCCCGGCGACCCACATGAACAACGCACGGGGTGCACAGGCGTCTGCGTTGGTCGCCGCGGTCGCGCTGATCGGCGGACTCGTCGCGCCGGTGATGGGCGCACCCGCGTTCGCAACGGGCATCAAGCTGCCGAAGTTCGCGGGTGCCGCGCCGGGCGAGGTGTCGTGCGCGCTGTCGTTCGCGGTCACGCTCGCGCCACCGCTCACGAACGCCGGCGGCGGCACCGGCGCGTCCGTCGTCAGCGCGGGCGCGACGTCGGGCTGCACGACCACGACGTCATCGGTGTCGATCACGGCCGGCAAGGTCACCGGCGCGTTCGCCTCGAGCCCGATCGACTGCCACGACGCGCTCACCGGCGCGCCGGCCACGCTCTCGGTCGCGTGGAAGGGAACCGTCAACGGTCCGGTCAGTCCCGCGCCGCGAGCGATCCAGTACGCGAGCACGGCCAAGCTCGGGTCGAGCGCGATCGCGAGCGGCGCGGCATCCGGATCCTTCGCCGGTCCCGCGACGATCGCGTTGAACTCGCCGCCGTCGAGCGTCGTCGCCGCGGGCTGCGGCACCGCTCGCGGTCTGCGCAAGATCGCGATGACCGGCACGATCACGCTCGGAAGCCCGACTCCTCCGTACACGGCGCCGACCTCGTGGTGGACGCCTCCGCTCGGCAACCTTCCGTGGCAGTGGGAGCTCGACCACGCGCTCGTCCCGACCAAGGCGAGCGACATGGGGACCGACGACACGCTGCCGAACGGCGACCCCGCGCCCGACCCCGTGGTCTACGACGTCGACGGCATCGACAACTCGGCCGCGACCGTGGCGACGTTGCACGCGCGCGGCGATCACGCCATCTGCTACGTCGAAGTCGGCTCCGCGGGCAACTACTACTCGACCGCGGCCGAGGGACTCGGCACGACGTACTTCAACCAGCTGAAGCTCGCGGGCGTCGTCGGCAAGCGCTTGAGCAGCTATCCCGAGTACTTCCTGAACATCGACGATCCCGCGACCGTGAACATCATCGAGGACATGATCGCCCAGCAGTGTGCGGCGAAGGGTTTCGACGCGGTCGAGACCGATCTCGACGAGACGTACGACGGCAACGAGGGTGCGACCGGCTTCACGATCACGCGCGCCGACGAACAGGCGTACCTGACGACGCTCGCGAGCTTCATGCACTCGATCGGTCTCGGTTGGATCGCGAAGAACCTCGACGACACGGGCGACGACTTCGCGTCGGTCATGCAGCCGCTCACCGACGGCATGCTCACCGAGCAGTGCAACCAGTACGACTCGTGCGGCGCGCTGAGCTCCTACGTCGACGCGAAAGCGGTGTTCAATGCCGAGTACTCGGTTCCGACGTCCGGATTCTGTGCGAACGACGACACGCTCGGCTTCAACGGCGCGCACTTCCCGGTGTCGCTCAACGGCCGGCGCGATCCCTGCCGCTGACCCGTGGCCGCGGCGCTACTTCGCGCTGCGGACGGTGACGACGAACCAGAGCGTCTCGTCCGGCGCGATGTCGGGGGCCCGACCATCGGAGCCGTAGGCGAGCGCGGGCGGAATGCCGAGCACGCGCTCGCCGCCGACCTTCATCCCCGCGATGCCGTCGGTCCAGCCCTTGATCACCTGGTTGAGCGGGAAGCTCACGGGCTTGCCGCTCGCGTACGACGAGTCGAAGATCTTGCCCGTCGTGCACGAGACGCCGATGTAGTCGACGGTCACGGTCTGCGTGGCCTTCACGACCGCGCCGGTGCCGACCTTGAGGTCCCTCGTGACGAGCTTCGTCGGGGGTTTGCCGAGCTGCACCGGCACGGCGGGCGCGCCCTTCGGCAACGCGCCCTTCACCGCGACGCACGGCTTGCCCGCGACGCTCGGGAGCTTCGCGACCGTTGTGGTCGGTGCGGTCGACGAGCTGGACGACGAGCTCGTCGACGACGCGCTGTTGTTCCCCGTGCCGACCGTGATCACGAGCGCGATCACGATGAGCGCCACGATCACGACTGCGACCCCGCTGGTGACGGCGCGCTTGCGGCGCTGTTGGCGCTGCTGGCGCCGGACGGCCGTCGCCGTCCGGGGCCGATGGGTCGGCCGGCCGGCTCGCGGGGTCTGCTTGTTGGCCAAGGTCGTGCAGCCTAGGTTCTCGCCGCCACAACGGTGGGGTCGGTGATGCCCGGTCCGGCCCCGGCCGGCGGGTAGACCACGCACATGACAACGTACGAGCGTTACGGCGTGGAAGATCCGGAATGGGCACCGAATCGGCAGGCGGTGCTGATGCCGACCGAGGTGTCGAGCCGGGTCGGCTTCTTCGACCGGTTCGCGGGGCTCACCTCGAAGCTCTCGAGCCGCGCGCCGTTCTTCGCGTTCTGCCTCCTGCTCGTCGCGCTCTGGCTCCTCCAAGGAGTCATCAGCGTGATCGCGCACGGCAACTTCTCGTCGTTCACATCGAGCTCGTACCAGCTCGAGATCAACACGACGACGACGATCATCACCTTCCTGCTCGTCGCGCTGCTGCAGAACAGCCAGACGCGTGAGGCGCAGGCCACGCAGCACAAGTTGAACGCGCTCGCCGACGGCCTCGCCGATCTGATGAACCACATCGCCGAACGCGACGACGACACCGGCCTGCGACGCGACATCCGTGAGCTGCGCGCCGCGGTCGGGCTCGAGGACCGCGAGAGCACCACGAAGAACCGCGCCGACTGACGGAGGCCTGATGACCGACCTGCACATCGATGCGACCTTGACGACGACCGCCGATCCCGCGGCGGTGTGGAAGCTGCTCGGCGACATCGGCACGTGGACGACATGGGGCCGCTGGACCCTCGCCGAGCTCGAGCGTGAGGGAAAGCTCGATCCGGCCGGTGTCGGCGCGATTCGCCGCTTCCGCTATCTCGGGCGCGAGACGCGCGAGGAGGTGGTCGGCTTCGACGCGCCGACCCGGTTCGCGTACGAGCTCATGTCGGGGTTGCCGCTGCGCAACTACCACGCGGAGGTGACGGTCGTTCCCGACGGTGCGGGCGCGCGCCTCGACTGGCACTCGGTGTTCGACGCGACACCGCGCGCGCGACTCGTGCAGCCCTATCTCGCGTGGTTCGTACGCGACACCGCGAAGCGTTTGCTGCGCGCGGCCGAGCGAGACGGAGTCAACTCCGGCTGACGCGGCGACGGACGACCTCGGCGGCGACGACGACGCCGACGGTGGCGACGAGTCCGAGTGCGAGCCCCGCGGTCGGCGCGGGGAGCGGTTGGTTGCCGAGCAGCAGGACGACGAACGCGCTCGCACCCGCGCCCACGAGCAGCCCAGCGAACCCGACGATTGCGGCCTTGCGTACCGCCGGCTCGCGGCGCGCGAACGAACGCGCTTCGAGCGCGCGCAGCCCGAGCTCGACCGTCGCGAACAACAGAACCGCTTCGGCGGCGACGAGCGCGTCGACCGCGTCGCGCTCGTGCAATCGCAACCCGTATTCGGCGGCGAACGCGATCGCGGCGACGGTCACGCCCGGCGACCAACCCGTGAGGCCCACGCCCAACGCCGCGAGTGCCAACGCGGCCAGTGTGAGCTGAGGGCGGACGGGTGCGCCTCCGGCGACGAGCGGCAGCCCGCCCGCGCCGATCGCCACGACGAGACACGCCGTCGTCGCGCGCAGGCGCGCGGCGCGTCGCGGGTTCAACGCCGCACCGTTCCGACCCGGGCGCGCGCGTGGTCGAGGTTCGCGACGACGAGTGGAAGCGGATCGCCGTCGTCGAGGGTCGCGACGCGCACGCCCGTCGCCTCCAGCGTGCGCCGGCGCGCGTTCCGTTCGAGCGCCCAGAGCCGGCGCGCGGTCATGGGAACGTCGACGTCGGCGTCGAGCGAAGGTTCGAGGACGATCACGGTGACGTCGAAACCGCGCCGGCGGGTGTCGACGACCGCTTGGACGATGCGATCGTCGACGAGCGGCGTGACCGCGACGACGAGCGCGCGGGGCGGCAGCACCGACGGAGGCAGCCAGCGCAGCGACCGCTCCGCATCCGACCAGCGCGCGCGGCTCGCGAGCAGGTGTTCGACGACGACCCAGCGGGCGCGCTCACCGAGCGCCGGCGCGATCCAGTCGGTCGATCCACCGAGGCTGATGACGCCGACGCGATCGCGTGCGGTGAGCATCGCGTCCGCGAGGGAGCAGGCGACGCGCACGGCGCGATCGAGCGACTGCGAGCCGCCGGCGGGACCGTCGGCGAACGTGTCGAGCAGGAGGACCGCGTCGGCGTTGCGCTCGGGATGCTGATCGTTCACCCACGTCTCGCCGCGTCGCGCGGTGACGCGCCAGTTCACGCGTGATGCGCGATCGCCGGGTCGGAACGCTCGGACGTCGGCGAACTCGATGCCCTCACCGCGAACGCGCGCGACCTGATGGCCGGTATCGCTCCGTGTGTCGAACGGGTGCAGGATCCGGCGCAGGGTCGGCGCGCTCGGCAGCACCCGCACGATGCGCGGTGAGTGCAGCCGCCATTGCCACTCGAGCACGCCGAACGCGGGTCGCACCCGCACCACGACGCGGCCGACGTCGTAGCGTCCCCACACGCGCGCGTCGACGGCCGCCTCGAACGTGCTCGGTTCGTCGGCGCGCAGTGCGACGCTCCACGCCGCGCGTTCGTCGGGCTCGATCAGGTCGAGGCCGTCCGGGAGCTCGAGCAGGACCTCGACCGGACGCGTGTCGGCGGCTGCAGTCACGGTGAGTGTGATCACCACCGTGTCGCCCTCGACGACGCGGTCCGTATCGGGCTCCACCGACACGCGCACGTCCGGTGGGGTCGCCGCGGCCATGCCGACGACGAGCGCGATGGCAAAGGGCGCGGCGAGCGCCGCGGGTTCGGGACGTCCCGTTGCGAGCGCAGTGAGGAGCCCGACCGCGGCGAGCACGGTGTACGCGTGCAGCCGCGCGGTGCCGCGCGGCGCGCTCATGCGTTCACCGCCCGGCGATCGGGTCGCCCTCGGGCTCGGCGTCGGCGGCGCGCCGCACGAGGTCTTCGGCCGGCGGCGTGGGAACGGACGCGACGATCTCCTCGATCACGGATTCGGGTCGGACGCGGCGGACCCACAGCTCGGTGCGCAGCACGAGCCGGTGCGCGAGCGCGGCGACCGCGACCGCCTTCACGTCGTCGGGACTCACGAAGTCACGGCCCTGGAGCGCGGCGTGGGCACGCGCGAGCTTCATGACTGCGAGGCTGCCGCGCGGACTCGCGCCGACCTCGACCTTCGCGCTCTCGCGCGTCGCGGCGACGATCGAGACGACGTAACGCCCGACGCTCTCGGCCACGTGCACCAGCTCGAGCGCGCGTTGCATCGCGACGAGCGTCTCGGCCGAGACGACCGGTGCCAGCGCGACCTCGTCGGTGCGCCGTTCGATGCGCTGCTCGAGCATCGCCCACTCGGTGCCGGCATCGGGATAGCCGACGCCGGTGCGGAGCAGGAAGCGGTCGAGCTGTGCCTCGGGCAGCGGGTACGTGCCCTCGTACTCGATCGGGTTCTGTGTCGCGATGACGAAGAACGGTCGCGGCAGCGGATGCGTGACGCCGTCGGCGGTGACCTGCCGTTCCTGCATCGCCTCGAGCAGCGCGGCCTGGGTCTTCGGTGGCGCGCGGTTGATCTCGTCGCCGAGGAGCAGGTTGGCGAACAGGGGACCGGCGCGGAACTCGAACTCGCGCGTCTGCTGGTTGAAGATCGTCGCGCCGGTGACGTCGGAGGGCATGAGGTCGGGCGTGAACTGCACGCGTGAGAAGCGCATGTTGATGACCTGCGCGAACGAGCGTGCCATCAAGGTCTTCGCGAGGCCAGGGTTGTCGTCGACGAGCACGTGGCCGTCGGCGAGCAGACCGAGCAGCACGAGTCGCAACGCGTCGCGTTTGCCGACGACCGCGCGTTCGACCTCGTCGAGGATCGCGTCGGCGTACGCACGTGTCTGCGCGATCGTGAGCGCGTCGGTCACAACGTCTCCAGTGCGCGTACGAGCGCGTCGGCCCGCTCTGCATCGAGGCCCGGGAGCGCGCGCGTGTCGACGTCGTCGAGCGCCGGATCGAGGACGAGCGCGAGCTCGGGAGCCACCGGCTGGGGCAGGCTCGAGAACACGGAATCGGGCTCGACGAGGGAGTGCGCGCGGTCGCGCAACCGGTCGGCCGCGATCGTGGCGACGAGCGGTCCGAGGTGACGGCGCGCGTCCGCCGCGGACGCCTGCGCGGCCTCGAGCCGGCGGGCGACGCGCACGAGATCGGCCGGGGGCGTGGGCGGGCCGGGTCGGGGACGCGGTGGCGGACGGTCGAGGGGCGATCGCGGCGCGAGCGGTGCGGCCCGTCGTAGGACGCCGACCGCGGCGATGACTGCGATCAGGCCGAGCGCCGCGAACGCGAGCTGCACGACGAGCCGGCGCTCGTCGGGATCGAACGCGATCGCGTTCGCGGCGACGAGGATCGTGACGACCGTGGTGCCGACGAGCCGTCGCCGCGTGCGCCGAGCCTGCCGTCCCGCGTCGACGCTCGGCATCGTCGGCAGACTCAGACCGCGACGCGAACGTCGGCCGTGCGGAGCTCGGCGCGGAGGTGCTCGAGCGCCGCGATCGCGCGTGCTCGCATCGCCTCGTCGATCGGCGCGGCCGAGAACCGCGCGAGCTCCGCGAGCTCGGTGAGCTCGCGGAGTGGCTCGACCCCGACCGTTGGCGCGCCGGACGCGCGGGGGCTGAGCGCCCGTTGCAGGTACTCGGTCGGCGTCTCGGCGGGTCGACGAGCGAAGCCGCGCGCCGCGAGGCGACGCTCCATCCGCGCGTACGCGGCGACGACCGCGCGCCGCGGGTCGGGTTCGCGCCGCAGGTCGTCGAGCGATGCGTCGAGCAGCGCGATCGTCTCGTCCTCCGCCGCGACCCCTTCGGGCGGGACGCGCGGCCGCCGTCGTGCCTGCGTCGTGAGGAACAGTGCAACGACGCCGAGCGCGACGAACACGAGCGGCAACCACGTTGCCGGCGCGGCGTGGGTTCCCGCGCCGGTCGGCCCGACCGGGTGCGCGTTCCCCGATCCGCCCGACGAGTGCGACGAGTCGTTGGCGTGCAGTCCGCCGATCGACAAGCGGATGATCGAGATGAGCGCGATCGCGACGATGAAGCTGACCGCGGTCGCCCAGCGCCGGCGCCGTTGCTCGGGTGTCTCGCCCGCGCGCGTGGTCGCGAGCGCGGCGAGGATCAGCAGCACACCGAGCCCACCGGCGACGACGAGCGCGCCGACGACGACCGCGTGCGGCAGCGAGCGCGCGCCGGCGTCGTGCTGCGTGCTCCAGACCGCGCCGTTGGCGGCCATCGCGACGACGGCGACGAGCCCGAGCGCCACGGCGCCCCAACCCAGAGCCCGGCGAGCGGGCGACGGCGTGCGCGGGACGCTCACGCCACCAGTCTGCCGCGGGTACCGAGGTACTTAGGAGAGAACCGCGCGCTCCTGCTCTTCGCGGGCGGCGACCTTGTCGTAGATGCTCTGGCCCGCTTCCGAGATCCGTTGCTGGGGCGTCGAGCCGCCGGCGACCGACGTGTAGTACGCGGCCTTGCGCCGGGCGACGCGGCCGTTGGGCCGGGGCTCGGGCGCGAGCTGGTCGGGATCGAGCTGGCTGTTCATGCCGTCCTTCAGCAGGAGCAGCGCCTCGGCGCGCAGCTGCGACACGCGGCTCTCGCTCACTCCCAGCTCGTCGGCGAGCGCCTGCATCGAACGCTCCTCGAAGAAGTAGCCGACGACGACGCGGCGCAGGCGCTCCGGCAACGCGGCGACGGCATCCGTGAGCACCCCGCGGCGCTCGCGCTCGAGGATCGCGTCCTCGGGGCTGAGCTCGCCGGCGGTCAGGAACTCCTCGGCGTCGCCCTCGATGACGAGCGACTCGTAGTTGAGGACGGTGGCGCGGTGCACGTCGTCGACGAGCTTGCGCACCGTGTCGGCGGGGATGTGCAGTGCGTCGGCGATCTCTTCGGGCGTCGGCGGGCGGCCGAGCTTGTTGGTCAGCTCGTCGGTCGCCTGCTGCATGCCGCGTGCCCGGGCGCGCACCGAACGGCTCGCCCAGTCGCGGCCGCGCAGCTCGTCGAGCAGCGCGCCGCGGATGCGGGTGGAGGCGAAACGATCGAAGGCGATGCCGCGATCGGGGTCGAAGCTGCGGGCGGCCTGCGCCAACCCGAGCATGCCCGCCGACACGAGGTCGCCCCGGTTCACGTGGCTCGGGACGCGGTGAGCGATCTCCGACGTCACGTACTGAACGAGCGCGAGGTTCTCCCGCACGAGATCGGATTCGAGTTGGGCGCGCGTCTCGTCGATCATGTTGGTCTTCACGTTGTCCCCCAGAGCGGTCGTGCTTGCCTCTGGATGTGGTGTCGTCTGAAACGCGCGATTTTCTTGAATCAACCCCCCGGTTGATTCGCCGAGCCCGGTCGTGTCACCGCGCTGCGTGGCGGCCGGTACCCTGGGTTCCGAGGGAGGGGGACGCCGGGGCGAGCCGGCGGGACGCCGTTGGAGCCGATCAGCCCAGCCAGCGAGAGCCGCGCCGCGCGCGCGGCGCGCTCGGCGGTCGTCGTCGACGAGCTCGCCCTCGTGCGGCTCGGACTCGCGGGCGTGCTGGCCGATGCGGGGCCCGAGGGGGTCGTCGTCGCTGCCGGTGCGGCCGGTGGCCGGGAGGGCGCGGAGCTGGTGCGGCTCCACGACGCCGACCTCGCGGTCGTGGGCTCCCCCGCCGACATGCCGCTGCTCGAGGCCGTGCGCCGGGCCCGCGCCGCCTCGACCCGCACCCTGATCGTGGCCCTGCTCGGGACCGCGCACGTCGACCGGGTGGCGGCGATCGTGGAGGTCGGCGCCGACGGGGTCGCCCTCCGGGGCGGTGGTCCCGACGAGCTGCGGGAGGCCTTCGCCACCGTGCTCGCCGGCGGCCGGTTCGTGGCGCCGATGCTCTCCACCGGGCTCGTCGGCACGCTCGAGGCGAGCGAGCCCGACGCGGGCGAGCGCGGGCACGACCTCCTCACGTACCGGGAGCGCGAGGTGCTGGCGCTCCTCGCGGGCGGCGCGACCAACCGCGAGATCGCGGCGTCGCTCTCGGTGACGGTGGCGACCGTGAAGTCCCACCTCGTGCACCTCTACGCCAAGCTCGAGGTGCGCAACCGCCAAGAGGCCCTCAGCCGCGCGGTCGGGCTGGGTCTTCTGGCCTAGACAGACTCTTCACTCTCCGTGGTATCTGCCGATGAATCGGGACCACGAAGCGTCGCCACGGAGAGGCCCGATGCAGCAGCTGCAAGACGTCTCGAACATTCTCTGGCGCGAGCGCAACCTGCTCGAGCTGCTCTCGTTCAAGCTCGACTCGGAGCGGCTGCTCGCCCGGGCCGGCCGCACCCGTTGGCTGCCCCGCGCGGACCGCGAGGTCGAGTCGGTGCTGAGCGCACTGAAGGCGGTCGAGCTCGAGCGCAGCATCCACATGCACGCGCTGACCGATGCGCTGGGACTCGATTCCGACGTGACGCTCGAAGCGCTCGCGGAGTGCGCGCCGCCCGAATGGACGGGCATCTTCGCCGATCATCGCCGCGCGCTCCTCGCGCTCGCACGCGACGTCGACCGCTCTGCGCGTCGCAGTCGCACGCGCCGCGAGAGTGCACCCGCAGTGATCTCGCTTTCATCTCCTTCGGAGGAACACGGCGCGACAGCTGTGTCGCGCGCCGTTGCCGACCTCGTCACACCGCCGCGTGAACAGACAACCGCGCAGGCGCGCGTCGCGCCGCGCGGCAAGAGCGGTCGCGCACGCGCGAACGAGCGTACGGACGCCGTCGTCGCGCGCATTCCGTCGCTCGTCGACTTCTTGCGGTAGCCCGAACGCAACTGCGAACTCACAACGACGCGCGCGTGCTCGCGCGTGAAGACGCGCGCGAGCACCACGTGCGTCGTATGCTCGACGCGGTACACGGAGGGAGGTCCCCGTGCTCGTGCTCACCCGTCGCGCGAACCAGAGCATCATGATCGGCGACGATGTCGTCGTAACCGTGCTCGACGTCCGTGGCGACCAGGTACGCATCGGGATCAAGGCCCCGCGTTCGGTCGACGTGCACCGCGAAGAGGTTTATCTCGCGCTGCAGCGCGACGCCGCGCGCGAAGCGAACGCGCAGTCCGACGAGGAGCAGGTGATCGACCTCGTCGACGACCACGCGAGCGCACTACCCGCCGAGTAACGACTCCAGGTCGGCGCGATCGCGGCCGAGCGCGTCGGCGACGGCCGCGTTCGGCACCGCGCCGGCGAACGTGTTCACGCCCATCGCGAGCGCGGCATCGGCGCGCACCGCCGCGTGCACGCCGCGCGTCGCGAGCTCGACCGCGTAGGGCAACGTCGCGTTCGTCAGCGCGTACGTCGACGTGTTCGGCACGGCACCGGGAACGTTGCCGACCGCGTAGTGCAGCACGCCGAACCGCTCGTAGACGGGGTCGGTGTGCGTGGTCTCCTTGATGCCCTCGATGCAGCCGCCCTGATCGATCGCGCAGTCGACGATGACGGTCCGTTCCTTCATCGTCCTGATCATCGTCTCGGTCACGAGTTGCGGCGCCCGCCCCCCAGGCACGAGCACCGCTCCGATCACGAGGTCGGCGTCGGCGACCGCGCGCGCGACCGCCGCGGTGTTGCTCGCGAGCGTCATGATGCGGCCGCGGTGGATCTGGTCGACCCAGCGCAGGCGGTCGAGGTTCTTGTCGAGCAGGAGCACCTCGGCTTCCATCCCCTGCGCGATCCACGCCGCGTTCCAGCCGACGTTGCCCGCGCCGAGCACGACGACGCGCGCGGGCCGCACACCCGGCGCGCCACCCATGAGGATGCCGCGACCTCCGGGGCGACGTTCGAGGAAGTGCGCGCCGACCTGCGGTGCCATGCGCCCCGCGACCTCGCTCATCGGCGCGAGCAGCGGGAGTGCGCCGTTGAGCTGCACCGTCTCGTACGCGATGCCGGTCGTGCCCGCGTGCAACAGCGCGTCGGCGACTTCGGGATACGCGGCGAGGTGGAGGTACGTGAACAGCGTGAGGTCGGCGCGCATGAACGCGAACTCCGACGCCTGCGGCTCCTTCACCTTCATCACGAGACCCGCGCGACCCCACACGGTCTCCGCGTCGGGCGCGATCTCCGCGCCGACCGCGCGGTAGTCGTCGTCGGCGATGCTCGAGTCCGCGCCCGCACCGGTCTCGACGACGACGGTGACTCCGTGACTCGCCATCTCGTGCACGCCGTCGGGTGTGATCGCGACGCGGTGCTCGTCCTTCTTGACCTCACGCGGCACGCCGACCGTCATCATGCGCTCGCGCCTTCGCCCGCGTGGCGCACGGGCCGAGTCGAACCCATGTTCACGCCGCGACCTTGCTCGCGGCTTCGGTGAGCACGCGCCGCAGGATGCTCTCGATCTCGTCGAGCTCGGTGTCGCCCGCGATGAGCGGTGGTGAGAGCTGGATCACCAGGTCGCCGCGGTCGTCGACCCGGCAGATCAGACCCGCCGCGAACGTCTCGGGGCCGATGAAGCCGCGCAGCAGCTGCGAGCCGAGCTGGCGGTCGAGGCGGGCGTTGGTCTGCTGGTCGGCCACCAGCTCGATCGCCCAGAAGTAGCCGGTGCCGCGCACGTCGCCCACGATCGGGATGTCGTACAGACCGACGAGCCGCTCATGGAAGCCGGCCTCGTGCCGCGCGACGTTGCCGAGGATGTCTTCCTCCTCGAAGATCGCGAGGTTCTCGAGTCCGACCGCGCAGCTCACGGGGTGACCGCCGAACGTGAGGCCGTGCGTGAAGGAGTTGGGTTCGGATCCGAGGAACGGCTCGGCGAGGAAGTCGCGGCACAGCACCGCGCCGAGCGGTGAGTAGCCGCTCGTGAGCCCCTTCGCGCTCGTGAGGATGTCGGGTACGTAGTCGTACCGCTGCGAGCCGAACATCGTGCCGAGTCGTCCGTATGCGCAGATCACCTCGTCGGAGATGAGCAGCACGCCGTAGCGGTCGCAGATCTCGCGCACGCGCTGGAAGTAGCCGGCCGGCGGCGGGAGACATCCGCCCGCGTTCTGCACCGGCTCGAGGATGACGGCCGCGACGGTCTCGGGTCCTTCGAAGAGGATCGCCTCCTCGATCGCGTCGGTCGTCAGCGTCATGAACGCGTGCTCGTCCTTCGCGAGCGGGTGGCGGAACGAGTTCGTGTTCGCGACGTGCACACCGCCGGGCGTGAGCGGTTCGAACGGCGTGCGGAAGCTCGGGACGCCGGTCAGCGCGAGCGCGCCCATCGTCGTGCCGTGGTACGCGGTGCGGCGCGCGATGACCTTGTAGCGCTGCGGCTGCCCGATCGCGCGGAAGTACTGCCGCGCGAGCTTCCACGCCGACTCGACCGCTTCCGAACCGCCGGTCGTGAAGAACACGCGGTTGAGGTCGCCCGGCGAGAGCTCGGCGAGCTTCGTCGCGAGCTCGATCGCGGGCGGGTGCGCGAACGACCAGATCGGCCAGTACTCCAGCGTCTCGGCCTGCGCGGCCGCGGCCTGCGCGAGGCGCCGGCGGCCGTGCCCGACCTGAACCGTGAACAGTCCCGACAGCGCGTCGAGCTTGCGGTCACCGTGCTGGTCCCAGACGGAGCAGCCTTCGCCCCGCATGATGAGCGGGATCTCGTGGTCGCGGAACTGGCCGAGCTGGCTGAAGTGCATCCACAGATGTCGGCGGGCGTTGGCCTGCAGCACCGCGTTGTCGTAGCCACCGGCGCGGTCGTGGTCGGTCATCGGGTTCCCCATGCGTAGGTCTGCTTGCGCAAGCGTAGGTACATGAACGTCTCGGTCGAGCGGACGCCGGCGATCGTCCGCACGCGGTCGTTCAAGAGCGCGAGCAGATGCTCGTCGTCCTCGCACACGAACTCGAAGAGCAGGTCGAACGATCCCGAGGTGCACACGACGTAGTCGACCTCGGGAATCGCAGCGAGCGCGTCGGCGACCTCGAGGATGTCGCCCTCGATCTTCACGCCGACCATCGCCTGGCGACGGAAGCCGAGCGTGAGCGGGTCGGTCACCGCGACGATCTGCACGACCTTGTGCTCGATGAGTCGCTGCACGCGCTGGCGCACCGCGGCCTCCGACAATCCGACCTGCGTCGCCAGGCGCGCGTAGGGGAGGCGGCCGTCCTGCTGCAGGAGCTCGACGAGCGTCTTGTCGGCGTCGTCGAGCTCGACCGGCGCGCGCCGGCGCTTCTTGACCGGTTCCGTCCGGACCATCCGCTTCGGGTTGCTCAGCCCGCGAGCGCGGCGCAGAGGTCGGCGAAGGCGTCGACGTAGCGGTCGATGTCGGCGTCGGTGTGTTGCACCGACAGCGTCCACTGTTCCTCGTCGCCGGGCGTCATGAACACACCGCGGTTGATCATCCACGGATACGACGCTTCGTAGAGGTCGGTGTTGGCCTCGAGGAAGTCGCGGTAGTTCGTGAGCGGCTCGGGCCGGTACGACACGCAACCCTTCGCGCCGAGGTCGACCGCGTGCCCGGGGATGCCGTTCTCCTTCATCGCGCGCGCACAACCTTCGGCGAGCCGCGTCCCGATCTTCGCGAGGTACTCGTACGCTTCGGGCGTCAGCACTTCCGTGAGCGTCGCGAGCGCGGCGGCGGCGACGAGCGGGTTGCCGTTGAACGTGCCCTGCTGCGCGGCGCCCTTCTCGACGATCGCCATCACATCGCGCGCGCCGCCGAACGCCGCGCCCGGCGTCCCACCGAAGGTCGCCTTCGCCCAGCACGCGAGGTCGGGCTGTACGCCGTAGCGGTCGGCCGCCCCGCCGTACGCGACCGTCGCGCCCGATTTCACCTCGTCGAACACGAGCAGCGCGCCGTGCTTGTGCAGGAGGTCCTTCATGCCTTGGAGATAGCCGGGCTGCGGCTGCGCGATGCCGATGTTCATCATCACCGGCTCGAGGATGAGACACGCGATCTTGTCGCCGTGCTCGTCGAGCGCGCGTTCGAGCGCGCCGAGGTCGTTGAACGGAACGACGTGCACGTGCTTGCCGACGTCGGCCGGGATGCCGAGCGACATCGGTGTCGACGCGGGTTGCTCGCGACCGCCCATGACGTCGGAGTTCGGCACGACCGAGAACATCACCGTGTCGTGGTGCCCGTGATACGAGCCCTCGATCTTGATGATGTCCTCGCGTCCGGTCGCGGCGCGTGCGACGCGGATCGCGTGCATCGTCGCCTCGGTGCCGGAGTTGCAGAACCGCACCTGCTCGACGCGGTAGCGGTCGCACAGAACCTCGGCGAGGTGCACGGTCGCCTCGGTCGGGGCCGCGAAGTGCGTACCGGTGTGGGCCGCGTGGGCGATCGCCTCCGCGACCTTCGGGTGCGCGTGGCCGACGACCATGCAGCCGAAGCCGTTGTGGAAGTCGACGTACTCGTTGCGGTCGACGTCGAAGACGCGGCTGCCCTTGCCCTCGGTGAGATACAGCGGGTACGGGTCACCGACCTGGAACGACGAGCCGACACCCATCGGCAGCGAGCCGAGGGCGCGCTCGTAGAGTCGCTTCGACGCGGTGGTGCGGCCGAGCAGCCGCTCGCCTTCCTGCTGCGCGATCTCGCCCGCTCGAGTTGTGATCGAATCCGTCGCCGTTGTCATCGCGCTCCTCCGTTGTGAGAGATCGTTCCCACAAGAACGGGCGGGTCGCTTTGCGGCCCGCCCGTGCCAGGGACTGAGGCGTCAGGGAGGCGAGGCTCGCCGAGCCGACCCATCAATGCCGAATCATGACGTGCTTGAGGTCGGTGTAGTGCTCGAGCGCGTAGATCGACATGTCCTTGCCGTAGCCCGACTGCTTGAAGCCGCCGTGCGGCATCTCGGACGTGATCTGGATGTGGTCGTTCACCCACACGCAGCCGAAGTGCATCGCCTTCGTCATGCGCATCGCGCGCCCGACGTCCGAAGTCCACACGCTCGCGGAGAGCCCGTAGTCGACGTCGTTGGCCCATTCGAGCGCCTGCGCCTCGTCGCGGAAGCGCTGCACGGTGACGACGGGACCGAACACCTCGCGCTGCACGATCTCGCTGTCCTGCGCGGGGTTCACCACGACCGACGGGTCGTAGTAGAAGCCCTTGCCGGTTCCCTTCGCGCCGCCGACCGTCACCTCGGCGCCGGCCGCGGTCGCGCGCTCGACCATGCCCGCGACGCGCGCCTGTTGGTCGGCGGACACGAGCGGCCCCATGAACACGTCGGGATCGAAGGGATCGCCGACGCTGATCTTGCCGACCGCGTCGGTGAAGCCGGACACGAAGTCGTCGAACACACCGGGTCCGGTGATCACGCGACACGGCGCGGTGCAGTCCTGTCCCGAGTTGTAGTAGCTGCCCTCGGCGAGCGTCGCGATGAGCGACTCGATGTCGGCGTCGTCGAACACGACGACCGGTGCCTTGCCACCGAGCTCGAGATGCACACGCTTGAGCGAGTCGGCCGCGGCGCGGGCGATGAGCTTGCCGGTCGCGACATCGCCGGTGAGCGACACGAGCGCGATCTTCGGGTGCTTCACGAGCGACGCGCCCGCGGTCTCCCCCTGCCCGAGGACGACGTTGAAGACGCCGGGCGGCAGGATGTCGGCAGTGATCTCCGCGAAGCGGAGAATCGAGAGCGGCGTGAGCTCCGACGGTTTCAGCACCATCGTGTTGCCCGCGGCCAGCGCGGGCCCGAGCTTCCACACCGCCATGTTGAGTGGGTAGTTCCAGGGCGCGATGCCGGCGACGACGCCGAGCGGGTCGCGCCGCACGTACGACGTGCGGTCCTCGAGGTACTCACCCGCGGCGCGGCCTTCGAGGAAGCGGGCCGCGGATCCGAAGAAGCGGAGGTTGTCGACGCTGAGGTCCATCTCGACCTCGATGATCTGCTTCGGCTTGCCGACGTTGCGCATCTCGATCTCGCTGAGCGTGTCGATGTCGTCGGCGACCGCCTGCGCGACGCGGTGCATGATCTCGGCGCGCACCCGCGGTGTCGTCGACGACCACTCGTCGAACGCACCCTGCGCGGCGGCGACCGCGTCGTCGACGTCCGGTGCGTCGGAGCTCGCGACCGTCGCGATCACCTCGCCGGTCGCGGGGTTCACGACGTCGTCGGTGCGGCCGTCGCGGGCCGGCACGAACTTCCCGCCGATGAAGTTCTCGTTCGCCACGGTTCGTCCTCTCGGGCGTGGGCTGGTCGGCCGCCATGTTGCGTGGTCACAGTGCTCAATGGCAAGCGAATCCATCGTATTCGGCGCGAATTGCGACGGATTCGTGTGCGGCTCGCAGCCCGAGCGCGGAGGCGCCGATCCGCAACGGGCCCGTAGGCTCCGGGGGATGGCAGGCCCCGGGGAACCGAATCCGAGCTCGGGGCTGACCAGGAGGGGGTTCCTGCGCGGTGCCGGGCTCGGCGCCGCCGGGCTCGCGATCGGCGGCCCGTCGCTCCTGGCGGCCTGCTCGCGCGGGAGCGCCAAGCCGGTTCGCAGCGAGGTGCGGGTCGTGAACCAGCCGTTGATGCTGGACGACAACACGCCCGGTCTCATCCTCCGTGCGGGCCTGAACCTCACCTACTCGGAGTACACCGACGCCGCGACATTCGTCGCGCAGCACCGGGCCGCATTCGCCGCGCACCGCGACGTCGGTGCCGACGTCGTCGTGCTGCCGGATGCGCAGGCCGCGCAGCTCGTCGCTTCGCAGTGGGTCCGGGCGATCGCGTTGCCCGGCGCGCGGGCGCGGGTGTTGCCGGCGCTCGCGAACCCGGCGTTCGATCCCGGCCGCACGTTCTCGATCCCGTACGTGTCGACGATGATCGGCATCGCGTACGACACGCGCCGGCTGCCGTCGGGTGTCGACAGTGCAGGTGCGTTGTTCGACTCGACGTACGAGGGCAAGGTCGTGCTGGCGGCCGATCCGGCCGCGACATTGGGCTTCGCGATGCTCGCGTCGGGTCAGGACCCGTCGAAGGTGACGGCCGCGCAGGCCGCAGCGGCGGTGACACGCGTGCGCGCCGCGGTCGCGAGCGGCCAGGTCCGTGGCTTCGCGACGACGAACGCGGTCGACGACGTCGCGTCGGGCAACGCGCTGCTCGCGCTCGCGCGCGCGGCCGACGTGCGCACTGCGCGCGTGCTGTCGCCGCACGTCCGCTTCGTGGTGCCGCGCGAGGGTGGGCTGCTGTCGTCGACGAACATGGTCATCCCGGTCGGCGCGCGCAGCGTCGGTGCGGCCCAACGCTTCATCGACTACATGAGCTCGCCCGACCCGAACGCACGCCTCTCGTCGTTCGTGAACGTGATCTCGCCGGTCGCGGGTGGTGCCGCGTCACTGCAGGGCATCGACGTCAAGGCCGCGGCCGATCCCTTGATCGTGCCGCCGCCCGCTGTGTGGAAACGCCTTCGGATCTGGGGCGCGACGTCGGAGACCGCGAGCGCAGAGGCCGAGCTCAGCTCGCTCGCGGCCTCACACTCGGCCTGATCCGATCAGCACAACCCGCCCCACGGGGCTTTGCCCTGCCATTGGTAGAGCACCCAGGCGACCTGGTCCTGATCCCACGCCGACGCGCCGTCGGGGCGCACACCGATGAGCTGTGGCATGCCCGCATGGCTGGCCGCGAGGTCCCACGTCGTCGGCGCGAACTGGTACGCGCCGTAGTAGCCGCCGGGATTCACCGCGCCGTAGTTGCCGCTGCTCTCCCGCGTGCGCGTGCACACGAGGAACGGGTCGTTGTGGTGCGGGTTCACGCCGGGCGGCGGAGGCGGCGGGGGAGTCGGCGCGGGTCCGTCGGGCGGACTCGACACCGGGATCACGGGCGCGCTCACGGGCGTGCGCGTGCCCGTCGTCGTGCGCGTGCGACTCGCGCGTTCCTGCGCGGCCTGCGCGGCGCGGTAGCGCGCCTGCGCGACGGCGAGCGCGTGCTGCAACGTCTGTTCTTGCGCGGCGAGCGATGCGACGACCTTCGCCTGCTCCGCGCGCGCGGCGGCGACCTGCGCACGCTCGAGCTGGAGCTGGGCTGCGGAACGCGCGTACTGGTCGATGACGGCCTGCGTGTGGTCGTCGGCGCGCGAGAGCAGCTCGGCTCGGCGTGCGGACTCCATGGCGCTCTGCGTGTCGAACAGCACGTTCAGACCCTGCGCACCGGCCTGGTACAGCTGCACCGCACGGGCCTTGGCGATCGGCAGCAGCTTGTTCGTGTGCCGTTTGCTCGCGGCGAGTTGCTGGTCGAGAGTCTCGAGCCGGGCGTCGAGCGCGTGGGCGCTCTCCTGCGCGGCGAGGTAGCGCGCGCCGATCGCGTCGATCTGCGCGCGGAGACTCGCGGGAGACGACGCGTTCGCCGAGACCGCCGCGGTCGTGAGACCCGTCGCGAGCAGCGCGGTGATCGCGAGGACCGTCGTCGAACGACGGAACGCGCGGTGAACGGCGATCGGCAGGGGCAGTGCGGCGCTCCTGGTCGGCGGACAGGTCTGCGTTCGGCTCGTCGGCTCCGCACCGATCGATCCCGAGACGGCCGCGGCCGGCATCACGACCGGCACGCGCGAGACCCTACCGAGGCCTCCGAGGAACGTCGAATTCTTGGTCGCGCTCGCGGCGCTCGCCCATCGGTGACGCGGGATGGAAACGAGCGAGGCCGCGCTGCCCGCTCCGCCCGCGGGCTCGGCCACTCACGTCGAACGCGCGGGCACGCATGAGAAACTGCCGCCGTGTCCGGGCCCGTCGGCGGTGTCGCGTCCGCGTCCGACCCCACGGTGATGCGGGGCCCACGGCGCGCGTTCGACGGCCCGCGCGTCGTGTTGCTCGTCGCGATCGGTGTGTGGGCGGTCACGCTCGATCGCCTCGCGACGCTGCGGCAGAACCGATTCGGCACGTTCGGGTTCGACCTCGGCATCTACGACCAGGCGATCTGGCTTCTCTCACGCGTCAAGGATCCGTTCATCACCGTGCGCGGTCTCGAAGCGTTCGGTCACCACGTCAACGTGATCTTGTTGCTGCTCGCGCCCTTCTACCGACTCGGCGCGGGACCGAAGTTCCTGCTGTTCGTGCAGGTCGTCGCGCAGGCGAGCGGCGCGGGCGCGGTGTTCCTGCTCGCGCGCGACCGCATCCGCGACCGATGGCTCGCGTGCGCGCTCGGTGCGGTGTACCTGCTGCACCCGACGTCGCAGTGGCTCGTGTGGGAGTTCTTCCATCCCGACGCGGTGTCGATCGGCCCGTTGTTGTTCGCGTATTGGGCATCACGCGAGCGCCGTTGGGGCTGGTTCTCGTTCGCGGCGGTCATCGCGTTGTGCTGCAAGGAGGACGTGGCGCTCGCGTTCATCGTCATCGGCTTGCTCATTGCGTGGCGCGGCGACCGAAGGCTCGGCTACGGAATCGGCGCCGGCGCGCTCGCGTGGTACGTGGTCGCGACCCGCCTGCTCATCCCTTGGCAGAACGGCATCGGCCCGTTCTACGACTCGTTCTTCGGCACGCTCGGGAGCAACCCGCTCCAAGTCAGCGTGAACGTGTTCCGACATCCGGTCACGACGTGGAAGCTCGTCACGCAGCACGATCGGATCGTCTACGTGTGGCACATGGCGGCGCCGTACGCGTTCGCGCCGGTGCTCTCGCCGTCGACGCTCACGATCGCGTTGCCGATGCTCGCGGTGAACCTCGTGAGCTCGTTCCCATATACGCGTGACGCGCACTTCCATTACTCCGCGCTCGTGCTCGTCGGCGCGACGATCGCGACCGTCGAGGGTGTCGCGCGGTTGCCGACGCTCAACGCGAAGCGTGTTCTCGTCGGCGTGCTCGTCGTAGCGTCGTTCGCGACGACGATCGCGTGGGGACCGTCACCGATCGGTCGTCAGTACCACAACGGCTGGTGGCCGCTCGGCTCCAGCCCGGTGTACGCGGTCGATCGCGCCGCGGTCGCTCTGATCCCGAAGGACGCGGCGGTGAGCGCGTCGTACGACTACGTGCCGCACCTTGCGCACCGCCGGCGCGTCTACGAGTTCCCGGTGCCGTGGCGCGACGTCAACTGGGGCGTGCGCGGTGAGAACCTCGACGACCCGATCCACGTGCAGTGGCTGTTGGTCGACCGCCGGCTCCTCGACGTCGACGGCGCGTCCGTGCTCCACGACCTGTTGCTGCACCAGTTCGTCGTCCGTTCGCAGGTCGACGGCATCGTCGTCGCGCAACGTGTGCACAACGGCCCGCCGCCGTAGCACCGCGACTAATTGCGCCGCGCCACGCTTCTGCTCGCGCTCGCGACGTACGCGGTGATCAACGGGTGCGGCGCGCTCGCGGTCGACGCGGTCTGCGGCACGAACAGCGTGAGATGGAAGAACGCGTGGTCGTCGAGCCGCATGATGCGGGTGGTTCCGTCGGTCGTGTCGACGCCGACCGCGCGGAGTCCGTGCTCCGCGAGCAGCGGCAGGTACTGCTCGTTCAATCCGAAGCGGCAGTAGTACCGCTCGGTCGACGTGTCGCTCCCGAAGATGCGCTGGATCTGCGCGTCGAGCAACCGCACGGTCATGGTCTGCCCGACGAGCGAGCACAGCAGCTCGTCGATGAAGAGCGGTGCATCGGGTTGCGCGGCGCCGTATTCGGCATGATGCGCGCGCTCGATGCCGCAGGCATTGCGGGCGACTTCGACGACACCGTGCTGGAAGCCCGCGCAGGTTCCGATGAAGGGCGTGCCTGACTCGCGCGCGTAGCGAATGCCCTCGAGCGCGCCGTCGAGGCTGACGTACGGGCTGCCGGGCGCGCACCAGATCGCGTCGGCCGCGCGCAGCGTTGCGGTCGGGCCGGACTCGAGGGCGGGCGTCGGGATCCACTCGACCTCGACTGCCGCGCCGAGCGCGGCGGCGGAGTGGGCGAGCGCGTCCTCGATCGTGTCCTGCGCGGCGAAACGTTCGGAGCGATCTCCGACGACGGCGACGCGCACCCGCATCAATTGATCGTAGACCCGCCCTCGACCGGGATCGTCTGACCGGTGAGGTACTGCGCGTCGGACGACAGCAGGAAGCACGCGACCGCGGCGATGTCGAGCGGGACGCCATAGCGCTGCAGTGGGATCGAGCGTTTCGCGCGCGCGGCCGCGTCGTCGCTCGCGAACGTGCCGCCGGTCATCGGTGTGTCGATGCCGCCCGGACAGATGCAGTTGGCGCGCACACCACGCGGTCCAGCCTGTGTCGCGACGAGACGCGTGAGCGCGTCGACTCCGCCCTTGCTCGCGGTGTAGCCGGGACCGAAGCCGTGGCCGCGTATCGCCGCGGTCGACGCGATGGTCACGATCGCGCCGCCGCCCTCGGCGAGCACCGGCAGGCAGTGACGGATCGCCGAGAACGTGCCGCCGAGGTTCACCGCGAGCACGCGGAAGAAGTCGTCGATCTCGACGGTCTCGATCGGTTGGAGGTCGGGCCCGTGGAAGATGCCGGCCGCGGTGACGAGACCGGTGACGCGTCCGAGGGTCGATGCGGTCGTCGCGACCGCCGCGCCGACGGCGGCGTCGTCGGCGACGTCGACTGCGAGTGCGATCGCGCGCCCGCCGGCGGACTCGATCGACGCGACCGTCTCCTGCGCGTTCGCCTCGTGCCGGTCGAGCACCGCGACCGCGGCGCCCCGCTCCGCGGCGAGCTGCGCGGTGCCCCGCCCGATCCCACTGCCGCCGCCCGTCACGATCACGACCGAGTTCGCTTCCATGCACGCAGTGTCGCATCCGCGTGCGCCTCACGGTCATGCCGCGCGCGGTTCCGGTCGCTGCGCCTGCTCCGCGGCCGGATCGTAGGTGGCCTCGTCGAAGTGGGCCCTCGTAGGGTGCGAGCGAATCGAAGCGGCGAAACGGGGTCAACGCAATGGCGCAGGATCACGACGCGGTCGCGATGCACGGAGTCGACGGTCGCGTGATCATCGTCACCGGTGCGGGTCGGGGCATCGGGCGCGGCATCGCGCACCATCTCGGCAAGGGTGGCGCGCGCGTCGTCGTCGCCGAATGGAAGCCCGCGCTCATGCAATCGACGTGCGACGAGCTCGACGCGCTCGGTGTCGACAACCTCGGTGTCGTGTGCGACATCCAGAAGAAGTCCGACATCGACGCGATGGTCGCGGCGACCGTCGACCGCTTCGGCCGGGTCGATGGCATCGTCAACAACGCGCAGACGTTCCGTCCGATGGTCGCGATCGCCGACGTCGAGGAGGAGGACGTCGACGTGTTCTACAACTCGGGCGTCAAGGGCACGCTCTGGGCGATGCAGGCGGTGTACCCGCACATGCGCGAGCAGCAGTGGGGCCGCATCGTGAACTTCGCGTCGTCGATGGGCATCACGGGCGGTCGTGGCTTCGCCGCATACAACGCGTCGAAGGAGGCGATCCGCGCGATCACGCGCACCGCGGCGCGCGAGTGGGGCGCCGACAACATCTCGGTGAACGCGATCGCGCCCGCGGCGGCGACGCATCACGGTGAAGCCGGCAAGCAGAGCGAGGGCTACCGCATCTTCATCGAGAACTGCCCGATGGGCCGCCAGGGTGACCCCGAGCTCGACATCGCGCCGCTCGCGTGGTTCCTCTGCTCCGACGCCTGCCGTTATCTCACGGGCCACACCTTCATGGCCGACGGTGGCGCGTTCATGTGGGCGTGACCGCGGCGTCCGCCGGCGCGCTCGCGCTCGAAGCCGACGGCTTCCGTTTCGTCGTCCCCGTCGTACCTGCGGCCGACGACTTCGACATGCAGGGCCACCTCAACAACGCCGCGATCGTCCGCATCTTCAACGACTTGCGCATCGCGTACGTACAACAGCGGCTCGACCCGCGCTGGCGCGAGCACATCATCTCCGAGCGACTGGTCGTCGTCGCGCGCGAAGCGCACGTGCTGTACGAGTCGGAAGGCTTGCCGGGGGAGGAGTACGTCGGCGCGATGCGGTACGTGCGCCGCGAAGGTCGCGCCGCGATCATCGAGCAGCGGCTCGTCGAGGCGAGCGCGGCGCGGCCGATCGCCGACGGTTGGTTCGTGCAGCTGCTCGCGCGCGACGGCCGCGTGGTCGACTGGCCCGACTTCTACTTCGATCTCGTCGCCGCGGTCGAGGCGCGCGCGATCGAGCAGCGGCCGAGCAACCGGCGACCCTGGGGGCCGGGCGAGTGACTCCGGCGCAAGCAATGCCGGACCAGCTGCGGCTGCAGGGATGGGCGTGCCGGCACCTCGGCTCTCCGTTCTACGGCGACCTCCTCGACCTCACGGCCGACGACTTCGAGGCCGGCGGCGTCGTGCACGCGCTGCTCGCGGCGCACGAGCACGAAGGATCCGACGCGGCGTACCCGATCCGAATGCTCGGCGGCGTGCATCGGCTCGTGCTGGCCGGTGGCGCGCCCGACCTCGCGCCGCGCTTCCCGACGACGGGCGGCGACGGCGACGCGACCGCGGCGTGGCCGGCCTTCCGCGCGCTGCTCGAATCGCGTCCGGCGATGCTGGTCGACGCGCTCGCGCGCCCACCGCAGACGAACGAGGTCGGTCGCACCGCGTCGCTCGCCGCGGGCCTCGCCGTCGTCGCGCAGCGGTTCGGGCTCCCGATCCGCCTGCTCGAGATCGGTACGAGCGCCGCTCTCAACCTGCGGCTCGACCGTTACTGGTACGAGCAGGGCGGCGCGAGCTGGGGCGACCGTGCGTCGGCGGTGCGGTTCGTCGATCTGTGGTTGCCGGATGCGCCGCCGTTCGACGCGAGCACGCGCATCGTCGAACGTCGCGGCTGCGACCGTAACCCGATCGACGCGACGAATGATCCCGAAGCCGGGCTCACGCTGTTGTCGTACGTGTGGCCCGGGCAGGACGCGCGCTTCGAAGCACTGCGCGCCGCGCTCGCGATCGCCGCGACGACGCCCGTCGACGTCGACCGTGCCGACGCGGCGGAGTGGGTGCCGGCGCAGCTCGCGCGCGCACACGACGGCATCGCGACCGTCGTGATGCACTCGATCTTCTGGCAGTACCTCGACGACGCGCGGCGCGACGCGATAGCAGAAGCGCTCGCAGCCGCCGGCGCGCACGCGACGAGCCACGCGCCGGTCGCGTACCTGCGCCTGGAGCCGAACGAGAACAGTCACTGGACCGAGCTGAGGCTCACCGGCTGGCCCGGCGGCGACGAAGAGCTGCTCGCGACCGCCGGCTTCCACGCAGGCCCGGTGCGGTGGCCCGCGCCGTCAGGCGCCGAGACCGGTGAGGAGTGAGCCGAGCGCGTCGACCGCGCGCGGCACCGCCGACGCGTAGCCCTCGGCGTCGATCTTGGGCCCGATGAGCTCGAGGTCGAATACGCCGTCGTAGCCGGCGGCGAGCACCTGCCCGAGAATCCGCGCGAGCGGGATGTCGCCGTCGCCGGGCACGAGCCGGTCCGGTGTCGCGAGTGTGCCGATCGAGAAGTCGCTCACCTGCACGAGCCGGATCGCGTCCATCGACGACGCGATCGTGCCCGCGAGGCCGCGCTCCGCCCAGCACGCGTTGATCTCCATGCACACGCCGGTGCCGAGCCGGCGGGCGAGGTCGACGACGTCGCGCAACGAGTGCACGAAGCCGACGTCGACGCGCAGGGAGTTCGTGTGCTCGACCGCGAACGGGATGCCGAGCGCGTTCGCCTCGACGAGCACGGGCGCGAGTGCCGTCTCGAGCGCGTCCGCGGCCTCGTCCCACGGCAGCTCGCGCGCGGGGCCGGTCGTGAAGACGACGCACTCGGCGCCCATGGTGTGGCCCGCGTGCAGCGCTCGGAGCAAGCGCTCGCGCTGCGGTTCCCACTGCGACGGGTCGGTCAGGAGGAACGCGCCCACCCCGATGAGGTTCCCGACCCGCACACCCGAGTCGACGATGCGGGCGACGCCCTCCTCCCATCCGAAGGCGTCGAGCTTCGCGACCGATACGCCCACGCAGTCGATTCCGTTCGCGGCCCAGAGCTCGATGTCGGCCGCGAGGTCGAGCCGGAAGGAGCTGATCGCGCTGACGCAGATGCGGGGATGCACGGTCAGCCCAGCGTGAGGCCGCGGGCGATGCTGCTGCCCCCGTCGACCTGGAGGTTCAGGCCGGTGACGAAGTCCGACTCGCGCGATGCGAGGTACACCGCCGCGTACGCGATGTCGTCGGCGACGCCGAGGCGCGTGAGGTGCATGCCCTCGTACCGCGCGCGGCGGTCGTCGTCGATGTCGGCGTCGCGGCGGTCGTTCAACACGTAGCCGGGGCTGATCGTGTTGCAGCGGATGTTGCGATCGGCGTAGTCGACCGCGATCGACCGCGTGAGCGCGTTCAAGCCGCCCTTGCTCGCGATGTACGCGGCGAACCCGCGGCTGGCGCGCTCGGCCTGGCGGGTCGAGATGTTGACGATCGAGCCGTGGCCCGCGTCGAGCAAATGAGCGATCGCGGCGCGCGTCAGCCACATCGGCGCGGTCAGGTTGACCGTGAGGATCGCGTTCCACGCTTCGGTCGTGATGTCGCCGATCGGGCCGTCGCCGCCGTCGCCTCCCGCGGCGTTGTTGACGAGGATCGTGAGCCCACCGATGCGCTCGGCCGCGTGCTCGACGAGCGCGGTGCACGCGTCCTCGTCGCGCAGCTCCGCCGGCACGAAGTGCGCGACGCCACCCGCCGCGTCGATCTGCGCGACGACCGCGTCGCCGCGCACCCGGTCGCGTCCGGTGACGCACACGACCGCGCCCGCTTCCGCGAACCGCTGCGCGATCGCGCGACCGATGCCCGACGTCGACCCGGTGATGAGCGCTCGTTCCCCCGCCAGCCGCACGGGCGGGAGGCTATCGGCGCGCGACTTCGTCGTGGAGCGGCAGTTCGAGCGGCTCGTCCGGCAGCAGCGTGAGCACCTCGATGCCCGTCGGCGTGACGAGCAACGCGTGCTCGAACTGCGCGGTGAGCGAGCCGTCGGCGGTCACCGCGGTCCACCCGTCGGGCCAGATGCGATCGACCTCGTACGAACCCGCGGTGATCATCGGTTCGATCGTGAACGTGAGCCCGGGTTCGAGGATCTGGTTGGCGTGCGGGTCGAAGTAGTGCGGTACCGACGGCGCGGTGTGGAAGTCGCGACCGACGCCGTGCCCGACGAACATGCGCACGACGCCGAATCCTTCGCCCTCCGCGTGGGCCTGGATCGCGCGCCCGATCTCGTTGATGTGTCCACCCGGATGCGCGGCGGCGATGCCGTGCCAGAGCGATTCGCGCGTCACCCGCACGAGGCGCGCGGCTTCGGGATCGCACTCGCCGACGCAGAACGTCTCGCTGTGGTCGCCGTGCACGCCGTCGAGGTAGATCGTGACGTCGCAGTTGACGATGTCGCCCTCCACCAGCGCGCGGTCGTCGGGGATGCCGTGACAGATGACCTCGTTCACCGACGTGCAGAGCGACTTCGGGTAGCCCTTGTAGTGCAGCGGGCTCGGGTAGCCGCCGCGCGCGATGCACGCTTCGTGGCAGATGCGATCGAGCTCGTCGGTGGTGACGCCCGGTCGAACTGCGGGCGCGATCTCGAGCAGCACCTCGCGCGCGGCCTGACCCGCTCGCCGCATGCGGTCCGCGAGCTCGCTGGGCGGGAACGACGGCACGAGCGCGCCCGGGCCGCGCACATAAGGCGGACGCGGGATCTCGGCCGGAACCGCGCGCTCGGGCGAGAGCCGACCCGCGCGCACGCGCACCCGGCTCCGCACATCGGTGCGCAACTCGGTGCCCGGTCCCGTCGACGTCTCGCGGCGGCGGTCCAGGCGCCGCTTCTGCTGGCGCTTGCTCACGTTCCCAGGCTAGGTGTTCTCACGCGCGGCCGAAGGCGAGCGCGGAGCGGGCGTCGGGGCTCACCAGCGAGCGTTCGAGTGGGCGAGCCGGAGGGGAGCCGGCGAAGGAGCGAGCGAATGATCAGGCGCAGCGGCGGCAGAGCCCGATCAGGTCCAGCCGATGGTGGTCGATGCGGAAGCCGGTCGCTTCGGCGGCACCCGCAACCGCGGCGGCGACCGACCGCTCCAGGCCCGGCGATGCCGGCACGTCCTCGACGACGCCACAGCTCGAGCACACGAGATGGTGATGGTGTCCCGACAGCGACTCACCGAGCTCGTAGCGGGCGAACTCGTCGTGTGTGACGACCCGCCGGACGACCCCGGCCTGCTCGAGCTCGACGAGGTTCCGGTACAGCGAGCTCTGCGCGAGATCGGGTCGCAGGTCGCGGATCTCGGGCATCGTGAGCGGCCGCTCGCTGGTCGCGAGCACCTCGACGATCGACGCGCGCTTCGCCGTCAATCGCTGTCCCGCTCGCGCGAGGTGCGCCGTCGCGGCCGCGTGCCAGTCCTGCGTCGGTGGCGCCACCATGCCCGGATTGTACCGGTGCGGCGGTCACGGAGCGCCGGCGTCGCACCGCATTTGGAACGAAGGCGTCAAGTTCTCACGGGTTGATCCGAAGGAGTTCTGGAGAGGGCTACCGTCTCTCCGGGGCGGAGCTGCGTCGTCCGAAAGGCCCCCATGCGCTCCCGCCATGTGCAATCCGTCCGCCTCCTCGCGGTGCTCACCGCAGTGGGCCTGCTCGGCGCGTGCGGCAGCACCGCGAGCACCGCCGGCAAGAACGGCGCGTCTTCGAGCGCGCCCCCGACGACGACCGCGGTCACGAGCAACGGTGGCACCCTGACCGTCGGCGCGGAGCAGGAACCCGACTGCTTCGACTGGCTCGGGAACTGCGCGGCGTCGAGCTGGGGCAGCTGGATGGCGCAGTACCAGACGATCCCGCGCGTCTTCGACGTCGACCCGCGCGCCGACGGCTCGCTGCGCAACGTGCCGAGCAACCTCGTGACGAGCGCGCCCGTGTTCGCGGCGAAGCCCGTCGAGACGATCACGTATCACCTCAACCCGAAGGCACAGTGGTCCGACGGCGTGCCGATCACGTGCTCCGACTTCGCGTACACGGTCGATCAGGAAAAGAGCTCGGACGACATCCTCGACCGCACCGGTTACAGCGACATCGCGCGCGTCGACTGCTCGCAGCCGCTGCGTCCGGTCGTCACGTACAAGGCCGGTGCGGTGTACGCCGGTTGGCAGAACCTCTTCTCCGGCAACACCGGCGTCTACCCGTCGCACCTTCTCGAAGGGCGTGACCGCGACTCGCTGATGAAGAACGGCTACCACTGGTCCGGCGGTCCGTGGTTCGCGGACTGGACCAAGGGCGACAACATCACGCTGACGCCGAACACGAAGTACTGGGGCGACAAGCCGCACCTCGACAAGGTCGTGTTCAAGTTCGAGTCCGACACTGCGGCCGAATTCCAGGCGTTCCGCTCGAAGCAGGTGCAGGCGATCTACCCGAACCCGCAGATCGACGTCGTCGACGCGATCGCGCAGGGTCTTCCCAGCGCGCACGTCGTGACGAACTCGCACACCGCGTACGTCGAGGCGCTCTGGATCGACAACGCGAGGTACCCGTTCACCGACGTCGCGGTGCGCCGCGCGTTCGCGTACGCGGTCGATCGTGACGCGGTGGTGAAGCAGCTCTTCGGCCGCCTCGGTGTCGACGAGCCGTCGAACTCGATCAACGCGTACGCGTTGAAGGACTACTCCGACCAGAGCGCATGGTCGAAGTACCACCTCGACCTGTCGATGGTGACCAAGCTCATGACCAACGCGGGATGGAAGAAGAACGCGCTCGGCGTCTGGGCGAAGGACGGAAAGACCGCGTCGTTCACGATCACGACGACCGCGGGCGACAAGCGCCGCCAGCTCACGACGCAGGTCGTGCAGCAGGAGCTGAAGGACGCGGGCTTCGCCGTGAAGGTCGACTTCCGCTCCCTCGCGCAGATCGGCGGCACCGACCTGCCCGCGGGCAACCTCGACGTCCTCGTGATCGCGAGCGGCCTCGCCGGCCTCACGCCGGGCCAGTGCAGCCAGTTCTGCTCGCAGAACGTCCCCGGACCCGCGAACCAGAACTCGGGCCAGAACTACTTCCGCATCCGCAACCCGAAGCTCGACACGCTGCTCGAGGGCGTCGACAACAGCCTCGACGACGCGACGCGACGTGCCGACGCCGCGAAGGCCGACGACCTCATGGCCGCCGACGTGAACGTGCTGCCGCTCGACCCGCTCCCCGACATCTTGATCTGGAGCTCGCACGTCGTCGGTCCGATCACCGACAACTCGATCGAGGGCATGTTCTGGAACATCAACGAGTGGGGATGCACGAACGGGGTGTGCGCCTAGCTTCTGGTCGGGCTTGCACGCTCGCCCTTGCGGCGGGGTGGGAGCGAGCGAGTTCGCTTGCTCGCTCCGCTCGTCGCTTGCGGGCCTAGCCTGGGCCGGGTGGACGTGACGGGTCGCTTCGCGTCGCTGGTGGGCGACGCGAAGCAGGAGCCGCCGCTCGATCGCGCGGCGTTGCTCATCGCTGCGCACGTGCACGCGAACCTCGATCTCGACCAGTGGCTCGGTCGGCTCGACACGCTCGCGGCCGCGTGCGATGCCGCCGACTTCGACAGTGTCCGCCGGCTCCTGTTCGCAGTCGAAGGGTTCCGCGGCAACGTCGAGCGCTACGACGATCCTGCGAACTCGTTCCTCGACGACGTGCTCGAACGCCGGCTCGGCATTCCCATCTCGCTCGCGGTGGTGATGCTCGAAGTCGCACGTCGGCTCGACGTTCCCGCCGTCGGGGTCGGCATGCCCGGCCACTTCCTCGTCGGCGATCCCGAGAGCCCGGGCCGGTTCTGCGACGTCTTCGCCGGCGGTGCGATCCTCGACGATGACGAGTGCGCGGCGATCTTCCGGCGCGCGGTCGGCGCGAATCACGCGTTCGAGCCGTCGATGCTCGCACCCGTTCGACCGCGCCAGATCCTCGCCCGCATGCTTGCCAACCTCGAACGCTCGCCGCTCGCGGCCGATCCCGTGCACGCGACGTGGATGGCGACGCTGCACCTGTCGATCGCGGGACTCCCGGCTCCCGAACGGGTCGTCGTCGCGCGCCGCCTCGGACAGCTCGGCAACATCACCAATGCCGCGGACGCGCTCGATCAGCTCGCGGACGAGATTCCCGGCGATGTCGCACCGCGCCTACGCGGTGAGGCGCGCTCGTTGCGCGCCCGCCTGAACTGAGCGCGACGTGACGCGAACGCTGCCCATGTTCCCGCTCGGCACCGTGCTCATGCCGTACGCCGTGTTGCCGCTGCACGTGTTCGAACCGCGGTATCGCGCGCTCGTGCGCGACGTGCTCGACGGCGACCAGGAGTTCGGCATCGTCCTCATCGAGCGGGGGAGCGAGGTCGGCGGTGGCGACGTCCGCTTCGAAGTGGGCACGCTCGCGCACGTCGTGCAGTTCGCCCCGCTCGCCGACGGTCGCTTCGCGCTGGCGGTCGTCGGTGCGGCCCGGTTGAAGATCGAGCGCTGGCTGCCGGAAGACCCGTACCCGCGCGCCGAGGTCGTGGAGCTGCCCGAAGTCGACGACCGCGCCGGCGATTCGACAGCACTGCGCGCCGCCGCGCTCGACGGGTTGCGCGAAGTGCTCGCGCTCGCGGCGCAGCTTCCCGGCTCGACCGAGGTCGCGATGCCCGACGTCGCGACCGACCCCGCGCAGGCCGCGTACGAGATCGCCGCGTTCGCCGCCCTCGGTCCCCTCGACGCGCAACGCGTGCTCGAGCTGCCCGACCCCTCGTCGCGATTGTCGACCCTGCGCGCGCACCTCGATGAGACCGCGATGGTGCTGCGCGCCCGGCTCGCGGGGGCATGAGTGTGTGTTCACCGTGGATGGGTAGCCTCGGCGCCATGGACGACACCCCGATCGACGAAGGTGCCGCGCGGGAGCGACTCGACGCCGAGCGCGAGCGCTTGCAGGGTCTCGTGTCCGAGTTGCGCGACGAGACCGCGCGCGACGACGACAGCGGCGAGAAGATCGACGTCGCAGGCCCGCCGGGCGCCGTCACCGGCGAGACCTTCGAGCGCGAGAAGGACCTGTCGATCCTCGAAGGTCTCGAGTTCGAGCTCGCGGAGATCGAGGCCGCGCTCCAGCGCCTCGACGACGGCACGTACGGCGTCGACGAGGTCACCGGCGAGCGCATCGATCCCGAGCGACTCGACGCGATCCCCGCGGCGCGCACGAACGTCGATACCACGCGCGACTGACGGCGTGCCGGTCGTTCGTGTCCTGTTCTTCGCGCGCGCGCGTGAGGTCGCGGCCCGGCGCGACGACACGATCGACGCGGCGACGCTCGCGGAGCTCCTGGCCATCGCGCGGGATCGCTACGGAGCCGACTTCGGCGCGGTGCTGGACGCGTCGCGCGTCTGGGTCAACGGCGACGAGCCGGAGCGCGGCCTCGCGACCACGTTGGCCGCCGGTGACGAGGTCGCCGTGCTGCCGCCCGTGAGTGGCGGGGCCGTCGCGACCTGCTGAGATAGCCTGAACGCCTGCATTCCCGCCCGCCCCGTGCGCGCGCGGCAGCGCTCGCGGGCCGATCGAGGTGAGAACGACGCAACGGATCCAACGCATCATCGCTCCCGAGTTCTCGGCCGATCTCGGCGGGCGCGATCTCGAGTCGCTGCGTGCGATGCGCGCCGAGTGCAGCTCGATCGAGCATGCGGTCTCGTACACGCGCCGGCTCGCGCAGGGCCGGTTCGAGATCCTCACCGCAGAGCAGGAGCGGCGCGCGTCGGGCGCGTCCGTCGGCGATCTCGTTGCCGACCTGCCTCGCATCCTCGGCGACGATCGCGGACGCGCGTCGGTCGCGGACGCGCGACACACCGTCGCCGACGAACCGCTCGTCGACATCGAGTGGGGTCCGCGGGGTCGGCTCGTCGCCGACGACTCGTTGGTCACGCTCGACGGGCTCTCCGACACGGAGCTCAGTGAGATGCGCGACGCGCTCGGTGAGTTCGAGCGCGACCTGTCCGAGTACCGCCGCGAGCTGCATCGCGTGCTCGACATGATCGAGCGCGAGATCGCGACGCGCGCGGCCGCCGACGTCGGCTGAGATGAGCGCACCCGCGCACGCGACCTCGGCGAGCCGGCGTCACGACCTCGGGGAGTTCATCCGTGATCAACGCCGCACGGCGCGGCTCTCGCTGCGCAAGCTGAGCGAGCTCGCGGGCATCTCGAACCCGTACCTCAGCCAGATCGAGCGCGGGGTGCGCAAGCCGTCGGCCGAGATCCTGCAGGCGATCGCGAAGGGTCTGCGCATCTCCGCGGAGACGCTCTACGTGCGCGCCGGCATCCTCGACGAACGCGGCGACGGCACCGATTTCGAGGCCGAGATCCTCCGAGACCACAGCGTCACGGAGCGGCAGAAACAAGCGTTGATCGAGATCTACCGCTCGTTCCAGGCCGAGACGGCCGCCGAACGCGCGCGCGAGGTCGCCGCGTTCGAGTGAGGAGGGCCCGGGTAGCATCCGGGTTCATGCCGGTACGCCGGGTCGCCATTCTCAGCGTTCACACGTCGCCGCTCGCGCAGCCAGGTTCCGGCGACGGCGGCGGGATGAACGTGTACGTGCGCGCGCTCGCGGGCGCGCTCACGCGCGCCGGCGTCGAGTGCGACGTGTTCACGCGCCGCGAAGATCCACACGTTCCCGCCGTGACGCGCGTCGAAGAGGGCTTCCGCGTCGTGCACATCGACGTCGGTCCGCCGCGTCCGATCCCTCTGCACGATCTCACCACGCTCGTCGATCCGTTCGTCGACGCGGTGCTGGATCGCATGCACGCGACCGGTGACGACTACGACGTGCTGCACGCGAACTACTGGGTGTCCGGGGCCGTCGGTCATCGCTTGAAGCACGCGCTCGACCGTCCGCTCGTCGCGACGTTCCACACGCTCGCGCGCGTGAAAGCCGAAGCCGGCTTCGACGACGAGCCCGAGCAGCGCGCGCGGCTCGAGCACGAAGTCGTCGACTGCGCGGACCTGATGCTCGCGTCGACCGCCGAGGAACGCGACCAGCTCGCAGAGCTCTACGGCGCCGAGCCCTCCCGCGTCGAGATCGTGCCGCCCGGCGTCGACCACTCCGTCTTCCGTCCGGACCCGCGCGCCGGCGCCGCGCTGCGCGGGCGCCTCGGACTCGACGGCCGCCCGCTCGCCCTGTTCGTCGGCCGGATCCAGCCGCTGAAGGGCGCCGACGTGGCGCTGCGGGCGCTCGCGGGTCTCCCCGACGACCGCACGACCCTGCTCGTCGTCGGTGGACCGAGCGGCCCGTCGGGCGCAGCCGAATCGGCCCGCCTCGAGCGTCTCGTCGCCGAGCTCGGGCTCGACGAACGGGTGCGCTTCGTACCGCCGCAGCCTCACGACGGGCTCGCCGACTTCTACCGCGCGGCCGACGTCTGCGTCGTGCCGTCGCGCAGCGAGTCGTTCGGCCTCGTCGCGCTCGAGGCCGCCGCGTGCGGCACACCGGTCGTCGCCGCGGCCGTCGGAGGCTTGCGCTCACTCGTCGACGACGGTGTCACCGGCTTCCTCGTCGACGGTCACGATCCCGCCGCGTTCGCGGCGCGGGTCGAAGAGGTGCTCGCGAACCCGTTGCTCGCCGCGGAGATGGGCGAGGCCGCGGTCGCGCGCTCGGGTCGCTACTCGTGGAGCATCACCGCCGCGCGTCTGCGCCGCTCCTACGGCGACCTCGTCGCGCGCAGCCTCGTGCAGTGTCGCTGAGCAGCCAGGCGCAGATCGCCGCCGCGGTCAGCCGTGCGCTCGACTCCACTCGTCCGGATCGAGCGGCGGAGGTCGCAGCCCCATGAGCGCCGCGAGCTCGGGTACGCCCGATCCCGAGCATTACGCGGCCGCGCACGCGTTGATCGCGTCGCACCTCGAAGGCGACGTCGCGCACGAGCCGTGGGTGCAGACCGTCGAGTACGACGCGTCGATCCCGCGGTGGTACGTGCGCTTCGGCTGCGACGGTCGCGACGCGTCGACGATCTACTTCGACCTACACCAGCGCACGTTGCGCTGGGAGCTGTACTTCCTGCCCGACCCGCCGCAGAACCACGAAGAGCTCTATCGGTTCCTGCTCCAGCGCAACCACGCGCTGTACGGCGCACGCTTCTCGATCGGTCCCGACGGCGACCTGTACCTCACCGGTCGCACGCTGCTCGAGCACCTCGACGTGCCCGAGCTCGATCGCATCATCGGCGTGCTCTACGAGCTCGTCGAACAGTGGTTCCAGCCGGTGCTGCGGATCGCTTTCGGTCGACGCTGAAGTCATCTCTCACCGTCGAGAAGTGTGACTGACAGGCTTGCATCGTCCGCGACCGTTCGCTACGGTGCAGCGCGGGCCCGAGGTGCTGAAGCCGCCGTCGTTCGGGGAAGTACGACGGTGCGTCCGAAGTTCCTCGGGCCTGTGTTTTTTGGTCGCACTCGCTTCGCTTGCCGCTCCTCGACGCCTCAGGGCCCGGTTCGGCCGGGCCGCGAAGCGACGAATCGCGACACCGCAGCGTTAGCCTTCGGCGGTGACACGCGTGGCGCTGCTCGGCGGCGGGAAGATGGGGGCCGCGTTCGTGCAGGGCCTGCTCGAGGCCGACACCGAGGCCTCGGATCTCGCGGTCGCGGAGGTCGACGCCGAGCGACGGCGCGAGCTCGAGAGCCGCTTCAAGGGCGTGCGCGTCGTGCCGAGCGCGTCGTGGGCGGTCGCGGACGCGGAGGTCGTCGTCGTCTGCCTGAAGCCGGGTGACGTCGCGGAAGCGCTCGAGACCGCGGGCGCGGCGCTCGCGGCCGACGCGCTGGTGCTGTCGATCGCGGCGGGGGTGACGATCGCCGCGCTCGAGGCCGCGGCGCCGGGTCGACCCGTCGTGCGCGCGATGCCGAACACGCCCGCGACGATCGGGCTCGGTGCCGCCGCGATCGCGGGCGGCACGCACGCACAAGACCGTCATCTGGACCTCGCCGAGCAGCTGCTCGGCGCGCTCGGGCTCGTCGTGCGCCTGCCCGAGACGATGCTCGACGCGGTCACCGGCCTGTCGGGCTCGGGACCTGCGTACGTGTTCCTCGTCGCCGAGGCGCTGGTCGAGGCGGGCGTCCTCGTCGGGCTCCCGCGGCCGACCGCGACGGCCCTCGTGAACCAGACCCTGCTCGGCGCCGCGACCCTCTTGTCGACGAGCGGCGAAGGGCCCGAAGCGTTGCGCGCGGCCGTCACGTCTCCCGGCGGTACGACCGCGGCCGGGCTCCGGAGCCTCGAGGCCGCGGGCGTGCGCAGCGCGTTCATCGACGCGGTCGTCGCCGCCACGCGCCGCTCCGAGGAGCTCGGTGGACCCCCCGGCTGACGGGCGCGCGAAACCGCCCAAAGCTGGATGACCCTGGCCACACTCGACAACATGTGCCACCCGGCGTAAGGTCTCCCGAGCGGTCGGAGTAGGGAGATTCCGCGTGGCGCAGGGGCTGAGCAAGGCGCGCTTCTTGACGGTGCAAGAAGTGGCAGATCTGATGCGGGTCTCGTCGATGACGGTGTACCGGCTCATCAAGGCGGGCGATCTGCCGGCCGTTCGCGTGGGGCGCTCGTTCCGGGTGTCCGAGCTCGACGTCGACGCCTATCTCGCGTCGCGCTACACGCAAGCCGGCTGACCCGCTTCCTCGACGCCTGATCTTCGGGGCGCGCGCGATACCTTCGCCGCGGCGCGGGTGATCCGAGCGCGCGTCGAAGGAACGCCGTGTCCGATCCATCGCCATCCGAACCGCTGCGGTTCGTCTCGTTCCTGTCCGACTACGGGCAGCGCGACGAGTTCGTGGGCGTGTGCAAGGGCGTGATGCTCGGCGTCGCCCCGCACCTCTCGATCGTCGACATCACGCACGACGTTCCCCCGTTCGACATCCGCGCCGGCGCGCTCACGCTGTCGCGTGCGGTGCAGTACCTGCCCGCAGGGGTCGTGCTCGCGATCGTCGATCCGGGCGTCGGCACCGCGCGGCGCTGCATCGCGATCGAGGTCGAGAACGGCTATCTCGTCGGCCCCGACAACGGCTTGCTCGCGCCGGCGGTCGCGATGCTGGGCGGTCCCCGCCGCGTCGTCGCGCTCACGAGCGAGGAGCATCGGCTCGACGCGCCGAGCGAGACGTTCGCGGGTCGCGACGTGATGGCGCCCGCGGCCGCGTATCTCGCCGACGGCCTGCCGATCACCGACCTCGGCGACGTCATCGACGCCGCCTCCCTCGTGCCCGGCATGCTGCCCCTGCCGAGCGAAGCCGACGACGGCGCGCTCGTCGGCGAGGTCCTCTGGGTCGACCGGTTCGGCAACTGCCAGCTGAACCTCGACGCCGATCTGCTCCGCGCACACGATCTCGGTCCCGGTGACGGGTTCGAGGTCCGGGTCGGCGACACCGCCGGACGCGTCCGGTGGGTCAGCACGTTCGCCGACGCCAAGCCGTCGGAGCTCGTCGTGCTCGTCGACTCGTACGGGCTGCTCGCCCTCGCGCTCGACCGCCAGAGCGCGGCCGAGCGGCACCACATGGGCGTCGGCACCGCGGTGACGCTCCTGCCCGAGGGCGCCGGCGCGCCGGACGCGGGGGTGATCTCGTGAGGCGGGGCACGGCGTTCGTGCTGGCGGGGCTCCTGGTCTTGATCCTGCTGGCGTCGCTGATCCAATTCTTCGTCCAGGGCCATTGACCCTTCTCCCCTGAAGCCCGGCATTTCGGACAGGGGAAAGATCGCGGAGAGTGGTGAAGATCGCTCAAGTCGCGCGGTCCGTGCGCCGACATCTGGGTTACACCCCTGAGAGGGGGACTCAGATCCGGGGTTCCGGTTCGTGGGCGTGGGCGGCACGGCAGATCGGTACTGCGCTAGCAGAGGCCGATGTTCGTGCAATGCCTCCCAGCCCGCCCCAGAAACGTCCGCACCCGCGGCCGGGACCCTGGTTACTGAGCCGCTTCGCTCACTTCTTCGGTCGCACGGGAGCGAACTGCCCGGGGGCTTCGCGGACCTGATCGAGTGAGATGACGCGAGGGCGTCACTTTTCTCGATCAGATCGAAGGCGCCCCCGTACGATTCGGGGGATGAACCTGGCGGCGGTGCTGCTGGCGCGTGCGGGCGCCGAGCCGAAGGCGCCGGCGCTGCGCACGGATGACGGCCGGCAGGGCATCGTCACCTACGGCGACCTCGACGGCCGCTCCGCCCGCCTCGCGACGCTGGCCCTCGGCGGCCTCGAGCCCGGCACCCGCGTCGCGCTGGTCGCGGGCAACAGCGTCGCCTTCGTCGTCGCGTACCTCGCGGTGCTGCGCGCCGGGCTCATCGCAGTCCCGCTCGATCCGAGCGCGCCCGCCGGTGAGCTCGGTCGCGCGCTCGCGACCGTCGGCGCGGGCCTCGTGCTCGCGTCCGAGCCGCATCGCGCGCATCCCGGTCTCGCCGACCGCGACGTCGTCGCGCTCGACGCGCAGGGCATCGTCGCGACCGCGAACCTCGAGCTGCCGCCCGCCGCGATCGCGACAGTGCAACCTAGCGATCCCGCGGTGCTGCTGTTCACGTCCGGCACCGCGGGCGCGCCGAAGCCCGCGATCCTCACGCACGGATCGCTCGGCGCGAACCTCGAGCAGGTGCAGCACCACCCCGGGCTCGCGTTGCGCGCCGACGACATCGGCCTCGGTCTGCTGCCTTTCTTCCACGTCTTCGGTCTGAACGTCGTGCTCGGGCTCACGCTCGCGGCGGGCGCGTCGCTCGTTCTGATCGAGCGCTTCGATCCCGCGGGCTCACTCGCGCGCGTACGCGACGGACGGGTCACCGTCGTCGCGGGCGTACCCGCGGTGTTCGGCGCGTGGCTGGATCTCTCCGACGATCGAGCACCGCGCGATTCGTTTGCGAGCGTGCGACTCGCGGTCTCGGGCGCGGCCGCGCTCGCCGTCGACACCGCCGACGCGATGCGCGTGCGTTTCGGCGTCGACGTGCACGAGGGCTACGGCCTCACCGAAGCGTCGCCGATCGTCACGACGTCGGCGATCGGAACGACCGCGCGCGCGGGTTCGATCGGACCGCCGCTGCCGGGCGTCGAGGTCGCGCTGAAGGATGTCGACGGATCCGACGTGCTCGCCGGTGATCCCGGCGAGATCTGGGTGCGCGGACCCAATGTGTTCGCGGGGTACTGGAACGATCCCGACGCGAGCGCGCGCGTCGTCGACGAACAGGGCTGGCTGCACACCGGCGATCTCGCGGTGACCGACGACGACGGTTGGTTACGGCTCGTCGATCGCGCCAAGGACCTGATCATCGTCTCGGGATTCAACGTGTACCCGGCCGAGGTCGAGGAGGCGCTCGTCGAGCATCCCGACGTTGCCGAGGCCGCCGTCGTCGGCGTGCCCGACGCGCGCTCGGGCGAGGCCGTCGTCGCGTTCGTCGTGCCGTGCGCGGGCGCGCGTCCGACCGCGACGCAACTCACCGCGCACCTGCGCAAGCGACTCGCGCGCTACAAGCTGCCGACGCGCATCGACTTCGTCGACGCGCTCCCTCACAGCTTCGCGGGCAAGGTGCCGCGGCGCGCGCTGCGCGAGCTCGCGGGACGCGCGACCGACGACGCGACCGCGAACCCCGCGTAGATCACCGCGATCCCGGTCGCGAGCGTGAGCGCGAACGCCTCGTCCTTGCCGACCGCGCCCTGCACGAGCCCACCACTCGAGAGCACGAGGGTGCCGAGCGCGATGAGCCCGTTGCCGGCTGCGAGTCGCGACGACCCTTCCGCGTGCGAGCGCGCGAATCGGATCGCCGACCACACCGCGCCGACGAGGATCACCGTCGCGCCCACGCCGCTCGACACTCCTGCGAGCACGCGCGGCAGCACGCCGAAGTGGTCCTTCCCGACGGGGATGCCGCCGTCGGGCGCGATCGGGCCGTGGATCGGCGCGCTCAGCATCACGCCGATCGCGAACCCGGTGAACAGGATGAGCGCGGTCTCGGTGCGCCGGGCGACCGTCAGGCCGGCGAGCAGGTAGATCGTGCCGAGCGCGAGCCAGGGCACGCAGAGCACCGCGCCGAGGAGATAGAAGACCCGGAACGTCCCCTTGTCCCAGCCCGTCGAGGCGCCCGTCGCGAGCGCGGCGGAGGCGAGCGCGAACAGCGCGAGGGCGATCGTCCAGGCCCGCTCGTGGGGCTTGCGCTTGCGCGTGAAGCGCACCCCGGTGGCCTGCGCGAACACCGTGGCGATCGCGGTTGCGAGGAAGGCGAGGCCGGCCACCATTTCGTCCGCAACGCTACCGCTCCGACTTTGAGAATCCGGTCACAAGGTCGTACGCTTGCGGGGTACCGCCCAACGGACCTCGACCACCTCGATCAGGGAGCAACTCGTGGCCGTTCCCTCCCGGCGGCGTATCCCCGAGGCGACGGTCGCCCGTCTGCCGCTCTACTACCGGGCACTCCTCGAGGTCGCCGACAAGGATGTCGGAACCGTCTCCTCGGAGCGGCTCGCGGAGCTCGCCGGCGTGAACGCGGCCAAGGTGCGCAAGGACCTCAGCTATCTCGGCTCCTACGGCACCCGGGGCGTCGGCTACGAGGTGCAGTACCTGCTCCACGAGATCTCCCGCGAGCTCGGGCTCACCGAGGACTGGCCCGTCGTCATCGTCGGCGTCGGCAACCTCGGCGCCGCGCTCGCGAACTATCGGGGCTTCGGCGCCCGGGGCTTCCGCGTCACCGCACTCGTCGACTCCGACCCCGACAAGATCGGGCGCCACATCGGCGGCATGGTGGTCGACGACCTCGACGAGCTCGTCCGCGTCGTCGACGAAAGCGCCATCGCGATCGGCATCGTCGCCACGCCCGCGGCCGCCGCGCAGGAGGTCGCCGACCGGCTCGTGGATGCGGGCGTCCGGTCGATCCTGAACTTCGCGCCCGCGGTCATCACGGTTCCGGCGCACGTGTCGCTCCGCAAGGTCGACCTCGCGACCGAGCTGCAGATCCTCTCGTTCTACCAACGTCGCCTCACCGCAGCCACGCCCGCCGCGGCCGCGCCGCGCGAGGTCGCGCGGTGAGCGAGACCCCGGGCCGTCCGGGGCTCGCCGGCTGGCCGGTGAACCTGCTCGTACGCGACCGGCCGGTGGTCGTCGTCGGCGCGGGGCGTATCGCGGCCCGCAAGATCGAGCCGCTCCTCGAGCTGGGCGCGGTCGTGATCGTGGTGGCGCCCGCTGTGGGCGACGAGATCCGGGCCTGGCACGAGGAGGGCCGGCTCACGTTGCACGAGCGTCGCTTCGACGATGCCGACCTCGACGGTGTGTGGCTCGCGGTCACCGCGACCCCCGACGCCGCCGTGAACGCCGCGGTGAAGGCCGCGGGGGACGCGCGTCGGGTGTTCGTGAACTCCGCGGACGATCCCGCGCACTGCTCCTTTACGCTGTTGTCAGTGGTTCGCCAGGCCGACGTCGTCGTCGCGATCGGGACGGGGGGTCGCAGTCCCGCGCTCGCGACCTGGCTGAAGCGGCGGGCCCGGACCGAGCTCGGGCCCGAGTACGCGACCCTGCTCGACCTCCTCTCCGAGCACCGGGAGGCGCTGCGCGCGACCGGCGCGAGCTCGGAGGACGCCGATTGGCAACGCGCCTTCGAGTCCGGCATCCTCGACCTCGTCAGGTCGGGACGAATCGACGAGGCGAAGGAGTTGCTCCGCACGTGTCTCTGATCGTCGTCGGTCTCAACCACCGGACGGTCCCGGTCGGGGTGCTCGAACGGGTCAGCGTCCCGGCGTCGCGACTCTCCAAATCCCTTCACGACATCGCCGCTCGCGAGCATCTCGCGGAGGCGGTCGTGCTCTCGACGTGCAACCGCACCGAGGTCTACGCGCGCTGCACCCGCTTCCACCCCGCGGTGGGCGACGTGCGCGACTTCCTCGCCGAGGTCTCGGGCGCGGATCCCGACGAGCTCTCCGATCACCTCTACACCTACGTCGACGACGCCGCGACCGCGCACCTCTTCTCCGTCGCGGCGGGCCTCGATTCGATGATCGTCGGCGAGAGCGAGATCCTCGGGCAGGTCCGCAGCGCGTGGCTCGCGGCCCAGCAGGAAGAGACCGCGGGCCACCTGCTCGCGGGCGTGTTCCGGCACGCGGTCGAATCGGGCAAGCGCGTGCGCACCGAGACCCAGATCGGCCGGCATCCGGTGTCGATCTCGTCGGCCGCGGTCGCGGTCGCGGCCGAGCACCTCGGCGGGCTCGAGGGCTGCCGCGTGCTCGTGATCGGCGCGGGCGAGATGGCCGACGGCATGGCCGTCGCGCTGGCGAACCGCGGCGTTGCCGGCATCTGCGTCGCGAACCGCACACTCGATCACGGTGAAGACCTCGCGGCGCGGGTCGGCGGCCGCGCGGTCGAGCTCGACGCGCTGCCCGCGGAGCTCGCGCAGGCCGACCTCGTGCTCGCGTCGACGGGGTCGAGCGACGTGCTCGTCGAGCGCGGCGCGGTCGAGGCCGCCGTCGTTGGTCGCACCGATCGCCCGTTGTTGATCGTCGACGTCGCCATGCCGCGCGACATCGATCCGGGCGTCGGCCTCATCGACGGCGTCCGGCTGCTCGACATCGACGACCTGAAGGACTTCGCGCGCCGCTCCACCGAGCGCCGGCGCGCCGAGATCGGCAAGGCGCGCGAGATCCTCAACGAAGAGCTCGAGCGCTACCGCGCCGCGCGCGACGCACGGCAGGCCGTGCCGCTCGTGGTCGCGCTGCGCGAGATGGGCGATGAAGTCCGCGAGCACGAGCTCGCGCGCTTCGCGGCGCGCTTCGCGAAGCTCGACGACGCGACGCGTGCCGACGTCGAAGCGCTCGCGCAGGGCATCGTGAACAAGCTGTTGCACGAGCCGACGGTGCGGCTCAAGGCGACCGCGGGCACCGACCAGGGCGCCGCCTACGCCGACGCGCTGGCCGCACTCTTCGACCTCCCGAGCTGATGGTCGCGCTCGCTCGGCGGCGGGTTTCCCGCCGCCGCCCTGGCGGGGCCGCTCGCCGCTCCGTGCCGCGGGACGGGACTGGGCGGGGTCGCTCGCTCGCTTCGCTCGCCGCTCGTGCCGGTCACGGTTCTCGTGGTCGCCTCCGCCTCGTGCGCGGCTGATGGTGGCACCGCTGCGGATTGCAACCAGGGGCAGCGTGCTGGCGAGATGGCAGGCGGAGCGGGTGGCGGCGCTGCTCGGCGTGGACGCCGAGCTCGTCATCGTGTCGACGAAGGGTGACGAGCGCCGCGACGTCGAGATCCACCGGCTCGGCGGTCAAGGCGTGTTCGTGAAGGAGGTCGAGCAGGCGGTGCTCGACGGGCGCGCGGATCTCGCGGTGCACTCGGCGAAGGACCTGCCGTCGACGACCGAGGCCGGCCTCGTGCTCGCGGCCGTGCCCGAGCGGGCCGACCCGCGCGACGCGCTCGTCGGTTGCAGCCTCGACGGACTCCCGACCGGCGGTCGCGTCGCGACCGGTTCGGTGCGACGGCGCGCGCAGCTCGCGTCGCTGCGTCCCGACCTCCAGTTCACCGGGCTGCGCGGCAACCTCGACACCCGGCTCGCGCGCGTGCACGACCGCGACGATCCGGTCGACGCCGTCGTGGTCGCGGCGGCCGCGCTCGACCGGCTCGGGCGCGCCGACGAGGCGGCCGAGGTGCTCGAACCCGAGGTCTTGCTGCCGCAGGTCGCGCAGGGCGCGCTCGCGGTCGAGTGCCGCGCCGACGACGAGACGACGCACAAGATCCTGGCCGCGATCGACGACGCCACCGTGCACCGCTGCGTGCGGGCCGAGCGCGCGTTCCTCGCCGAGCTCGGAGGTGGGTGTGACCTGCCGGTCGGCGCGCTCGCGCACATCGACGACGGCGAGCTCGCACTGCGCGTGCTGCTCGCGTCGCTCGACGGTGTGCGGGTCGTGCGCGCGCACGCGCGCGGCACCGAGCCCGAGGCGACCGGTCGCGCCGCCGCGGTCGCGCTGCTCGACGGCGCCGGCGGACGCGCGCTGCTCGACGAGGAAGCGATCGCGTGACCGTGTACCTGGTCGGCGCGGGGCCCGGCGATCCCGGTCTGCTGACCGTGCGGGGTGCCGAGCTGCTCGCGCGCGCCGACATCGTCGTGCACGACCGGCTCGCCAACGCGGGCCTGCTCGATCTCGCGCCGGCGACGGCCGAGCGCATCGACGTGGGCAAGGCGCCCGGTCGCGTCGCGATGACGCAGCCCGAGATCGACGCGCTGCTCGTCGAGCGCGGCCGCACCGGCGCGACGGTCGTGCGGCTCAAGGGCGGCGATCCGTTCGTGTTCGGGCGCGGGGGCGAAGAGGCCGAAGCGTTGCGCGCCGCCGGCGTGCCGTTCGAGGTCGTGCCCGGCGTGACCAGTGCGATCGCGGCGCCCGCCTACGCCGGGATCCCGGTCACGCATCGGGGCCTGTCGACGCACGTCACGATCGTCACCGGTCACGAGGACCCCGCGAAGGGCACGACCGACACCGACTGGGACGCGCTCGCACGCGCGGGCGGCACGCTCGTCGTGCTCATGGGCGCGGGTCGTGTCGAGGAGATCGCGCGGCGACTGATCGATGGTGGGCGCGCGCCGGAAACGCCGGTCGCCGCGGTCCGGTGGGGCACACACCCGACTCAGCACACGATCCGCAGCACGCTCGCGCGCATCGGCAGCGAAGTGGTCGAGGCGCCGTCGGCGATCGTGGTCGGGCCGGTCGCCGCGCTCGAGCTCGCGTGGTTCGAGAACCGGCCGTTGTTCGGTCGGCGCGTCGTCGTCACCCGCGCGCGGGAGCAGGCGAGCGGCCTGCGGGCGCGTCTCGCCGAGCTCGGCGCGGACGTCGTCGAGCTCCCGTCGATCGCGATCGAGCCGATCGAGTTCGACCTACCCGAGCTCGCGAAGTACGGGTGGCTCGTCGTCACCTCCCCGAACGGCGTCGACGCGCTGTTCACGCGCGGTCTCCGCGCGCGCGGCCTCGATGCACGCGCGCTCGCGGGCGTGATGGTCGCGGCGATCGGTCCCGGCACCGCGGCCGCGCTCGAACGGTCCGGTGTACGCGCCGACCTCGTGCCCGAGCGCTTCGTCGCGGAGTCACTCGTCGCCGCGTTCCCACCGCCGCGCGACGCGGGCGAGCGCGTCCTGATCGCGCGCGCCGAGCAGGCGCGCGACGCGCTGCCCGACGGGCTCACGGAGCTCGGCTACGCCGTCGACGTGCTGCCCGTCTACCGCACGGTGACGGCCGAACCCGATGCCGTCGACCTGGCGCGCGTTCGCGCCGGCGAGGTCGACGCGATCACGTTCACGTCGTCGTCGACGGTCACGAACTTCTGCCGCCTCGTCGGCCCGCTCGCGACGCAACCGGTCACGATCTCGATCGGGCCGATCACCTCCGACACCGCGCGCGCCGCGAATCTGCGCGTCGACGCGGAAGCCGATCCGCACGACATCGACGGGCTCGTCGCCGCCGTCCTCGGCGCGCTGGGCCGCCGGTAGCCTGATCGCATGCCGTTCCCCGAGCGCCGCCTCCGTCGCCTGCGCCGCACCCCGGCGTTGCGCAGGCTCGTCGCGGAGACCCGCCTCTCGGTCGACGGGCTCGTCGCGCCGCTGTTCGTGAAGGAAGGGCTCGACGGACCGGAACCGATCGTGTCGATGCCCGGGGTCGTGCAGCACAGCCAGGAGAGCCTGCGCAAAGAGGTGCGCGAGCTCGCCGGGCTCGGCATCCCGGCCGTCATGTTGTTCGGCATCCCGGCGGTCAAGGACGCGCGCGGCTCGGGCGCCGACGCGCGCGACGGCGTCATTCAGATCGCGCTGCGCAATCTGCGCGACGAGGTCGGCGACTCGCTCGTGTTGATGACCGACGATTGCCTCGACGAGTTCACCGACCACGGGCACTGCGGCGTGCTCACCGACGCCGGTGAAGTCGACAACGACGCGACGATCGTGCGCTACGCCTCGATCGCAACGAGCCAGGCCGGCGCGGGGGCCGATGTGATCGCGCCGTCGGGGATGATGGACGGGCAGGTCGGCGCGATCCGTGCCGCGCTCGACGGCACCGGTCACGAGAACGTGGCGATCCTCGCCTACGCGGCGAAGTACGCGTCGGCGCTGTACGGCCCGTTCCGCGACGCCGCCGAGTGCGCACCGCAGTTCGGCGACCGACGCGGCTACCAGATGGATCCTGCGAACGCGCGCGAGGCGATCGACGAGGTCGCGCTCGACGTCGCCGAGGGCGCCGACATGGTGATGGTGAAGCCTGCGCTCGCGTACCTCGACGTCATCGCCGCGATTCGCGCGCGGCACTCGCTGCCCGTCGCGGCGTATCACGTGAGCGGTGAGTACGCGATGGTGAAGGCCGCCGCGCAGCTCGGCTGGCTCGACGGCGACGCGGTCGCGCTCGAACATCTCGTCGCGATCAAGCGTGCGGGGGCCGACATCATCCTCACCTACTGCGCGCGCGACGTCGCCGAACTCCTGAGCTCCTGAGGGGAGCGACCGTCGTGTCCGATCTGTTCGCCCGCGCGCTCGAGCGCATCCCCGGCGGTGTGAACTCGCCGGTCCGTTCGTTCGCCTCGGTGCGGGGCACGCCGTTCTTCACCGCGCGCGGTGAGGGCGCGTACCTCGTCGACACCGACGGCAACCGGTACGTCGACTACGTGCAGTCGTGGGGCGCGTCGATCCTCGGGCACGCGCACCCGGCGATCGTCGAAGCCGTGCAGCGCGCGGCCGCGGCGGGCACGTCGTACGGCACGCCGACCGCGGCCGAGGTCGAGCTCGCGGAGCTCGTGTGCGAGCGCATGCCGAACGTCGAGAAGCTGCGGCTCGTGTCGTCGGGCACCGAAGCCGCGATGACCGCAGTGCGCGTCGCACGCGGCGCGACCACGCGCACGAAGATCGTGAAGTTCGCGGGCTGCTACCACGGCCACCTCGACGCGCTGCTCGTCGCCGCGGGCAGCGGAGTCGCGACGCTCGGGCTTCCCGGATCCGCGGGAGTGACGCCCGGCGCGGTCGCCGACACGATCGTCGTTCCGTACAACGATCTCGACGCGCTCGACGCGGTGCTCGCCGAGCGCGGCGCCGAGATCGCGGCGGTGCTCGTCGAGCCGATCGCCGCGAACATGGGCCTCGTCCCACCCGCGCCCGGCTATCTCGAGGGCCTGCGCGAACGCTGCACGCGCGTCGGCGCGCTGTTGATCCTCGACGAGGTGATCACCGGCTTTCGCGTCGGTCCCTCCGGCGCGCAGGGCCGCTTCGCGATCCGCCCCGACCTCACGATCCTCGGCAAGGTCGTCGGCGGCGGGCTGCCGCTCGCCGCGGTCGGCGGAGCGGCGGCACTCATGGACGAGCTCGCGCCGGTCGGTCCCGTGTACCAAGCGGGCACGTTGTCGGGGAACCCGCTCGCGACGGCGGCCGGGCTCGCCGCGCTCGCGCATCTCGACGAAGCCGCGTACGCCGAGCTCGAGCACAAGGCCGCGCGTCTCGAATCGTTGCTGCGCGACGCGTGTTCAGCCGTCGGTGTGCCCGCGCAGGTCACGCGCGTCCACACGCTCGTCGGCCTGTTCTTCGCGACGGCGCCGGTCGTCGACTACGCGGGCGCGCAGGCTGCGAATCACGAGCGGTACGCGCAGTGCTTCCACGGTCTGCTCGATCGCGGCGTGTTCTTCGCTCCGAGCGGCTACGAGACGCTGTTCGTGTCCCTCGCACACGACGACGCCGCGCTGGAGCACACGGCCGCATCGTTCAGCGCCGCGATCGCCACCGTCGCGGCAATCGAATAGCGACGCACTTCGCTCCTACAGGAACGGGCGGGTCGGGCGGCCCGCCCGACTTGTCGCCGGAGGCGTCAGGAACGGCGAGCGAAGCGAGTGCGACCAGAAACTCAGTCGTCGGGGAAGCGGCGGCGGCGCACGCGGTCCATGTAGAACAGCGACGCCGCGATCAGGCCACACATGATCGCGAAGCAGACGAAGGCGAGCGCACCCTGATCGGACGCGTCGACCGGTTGGGGCACGAGCGCTCCCGCCGGCGCCGCGGTCGCGAGCACGGCCAAGAGCGCGGCGAAGAGCGCAAAGAACCGCGCGCCGGCGCTGCGGATCGAGTGACGGGAACGGTCGAACACGGTGCGGCTCCTCACGACGTCGAGGTCGAGGTCGACTCGAGCGTGGCCGCGTGCTTGGCGCGCTCGCGCTCGTCCATCTCGAACCAGTGCAAACCGAGCAGGCTCAGGAGGAACAGGATGATCGAACCGAAGAGGTAACAGACGGGTGGCAGCCGGATCGATCCGAAGTCGTATTGGAGGATCGCGACCTGCTTGGCCTGCGCGGGATCGCACACGGGGGTCGGCGGCTTGGCGCCGAACGGAACCGTCTGCACCTTCGCGACGCAGAAGTTCACGGCCGCGTACTCCGGTGTGTGCAACACGTACCAGCTGTCGCGACCACCGGTGATGTACGTGTTCAGCTGCTGGCTCGGGTTGTCGGTCAGGTACTGCGCCGCCTGTGCGAAGCGTGCGAAGGGTTGGTTCGGCTTCGCCACACCGAACGCCGGCACGACGGTCACGAACGCGCTGTCGAGGAACGAGCGGACCGTCGTCGCGTCGGTCGTGTCGGCGGGTTTCGTCTCGGAGAGGGCGCGTATCGCGCCGATCTTCGAGTCGCTCGTCGACTTCACGACCTCCTTGACCTTCCACGCCGCGGTCCGCCCCTTCGGGCTCTCGAGCGGCGTGCTCGTGGTGAGCCACAGCGTGCTGAGGAGCACCATGAAGCCGGTGAGCGCGGTCGCGGCGATGAGGAACCCGAGGCGCGCGCCGAGGTTCGTCGCGAGCAGCAGGTAGCACGAGCCGCAGAACAGGAAGACACCCGACACCGGCGCGAGGATGCCGATGATCGTCGGGTCCCACAGCGTCTTCGTGGCCGCCAACATCAAGGCGAGCGAAGTCATCAACGGCTCCTAGAACGTCGTGTACTTCGCGCCGGGATACGAGACGGCAGCGAGCTGGTCGGTGGTCTTGTCGAGGCCTTCACGCTCGTACGTGACGATCGCAGCGATCTGGTCCTTCGTGAGCATCCCGCCGAAGCCCGGCATGCGTCCGGTACCGACGCCGTTGTTGCCGTACGGCGCGTTCGCGATGGAGCCCTGCGTGACGAAGTCGATCTGCGCCTGGACGCCGGTTCCCGTCGGACTGTCGGTGAACCGTTCCTTCTCTTGGCTGAGGTCGGGTCCGAACGCGCCGCCGCCGGGCTGCCCGATGACGTTCTCGGGCTTCTCCACCGTCGTGGGGAACGCGGGATCGAGGATCGACCAGTACAACGTGTGACAGCGCGCGCAGTTCACTTCGAACAGCAGCTGGCCCTCGGAGGCGTTCTGTCTTCGCGCCGACCAGCTCTGCGCCCACTTGAACGCCTTGTCGGCCGTGTCGACCGCGGCCTGCGCGGACTTGATGTCGGCGCTCGTCGACTTCGTGTCGGCCTGCGCCTTCGAGAGCGCCGACTGCGCATCGCTCAGTGCCTTCTGGGCCGTGGCGAGCTGCGTCGACGGCTCCTCGGCCCACGCCTTCAGGTTCGCGTTCGACTGCGCTTTCGCCTGCTTGGCCGTCAGCTGCTCCGACGTGATGAACGCGACGAGGTCGCTGATGCTCTGGTCGTTCTTCGGACCGCCACCCTCGACTCCCCACGCCTGCATCGGCGTGCCGGGTCGCCCGTAGGTGATGATCTGCGAGACCTCGTCGGGCGTGAAGCGCTGCAGCACCGTGTTGAGCGCGGGTGCCTTCCACTCGACGAACGCGCCGCTGTTGTCCTTGAACGTGTGCGCGACGCTCGTGCTGCCACCGCCGAGGTCGGCGCCGTGACAGTTCGCGCACTGCAGCGAGATCGCCTGGTTGTACGCGGGCATCGACGAGTTCGAGAACAGCGTCGCGCCCCGTGAGACGGCGCCGTCGTCGAAGTACTGCACCGACTCGTGCTGACGGTTCGGCTCCCGCAACCAGTAGACGGGCAGCGCGACCGCGATGATCGCCGCGAAGAACAGCGACCAGCCGAGCACGCGCTCGAGGTGCGGACCCTCGAGCGTCTCGTCGTTGTGGAAGACGGCGAGGTTCTGCGGCGTCTTCTTCTCACGGTTGCGTTGCACCGCGATGTACGCGAACACCGCCACCGCGACGAGCGCGAGGACGTTGACCACGACGAGTACATGACGAACGCTCACGAAAGGGGCACCTCGGTACCGGGAGTCAACGGTCGATCCATCACCCGACGCAGTGCGGGCCTTCGGCCACCTGGCCGGTTGTGTTCGTGCCGATCGGCGGACCGACCGAGAGCAGTCCCGTGTTCACCGTGACGTTGTCGCCGCTGATGATCGACTGGAAGCGGTCGAGGCCGCGCGGCGCGGGCCCGTCGCGCTTCTCGCCCACGCGGTTGTACTTCGAGCCGTGGCAGGGGCACTCGAACCACTGCGCCGACTGGCACCACGGCACGCGGCATCCGAGGTGCACGCACTTCTGGTAGAGGGCGACGATGCCCTTCTCCATGCTCGCGTAGATGTAGTCGTCGTAGACCTTCTTCGCCGCGGGCAGGTCGGCCTTCGGATACGGCTGGATGTAGGTGCGTGCCTCGGGCACGTAGAACGGCTGCGCGTTCGTCGCGATGTACGCGTTGATGTCGGAGAGCTTCCCGGCGTTGATCGTGCCACCGAACCCGCCGCTGCTCGAAGGCCAGAGGAACGCGAGCAGGCTCGCACCGAACGTGCCGAGCGCGCCGAGCATCGCCACGAGGATCCCTCGGTTGAGGAACTGCCGGCGGGTGACGCCGATCTCCTCTTCGTCGACGGGCTCCCATACGGTGATGTCGCCGCGGCGACGCACTGCGGGCGCGCCCGCCTGTGCGGCGGCTTCGTCGGCGCGCGCGCGGGCTTCCTCGCTCAGCTCGAGCTCGGTGCCCGCCGCGGTGGACTCGCCCGCGGTCGCGTCGTGGTCGCGCTTGCGCGTCTCGCGGCTCAGGTTGCCGGTCGCCGCGCGCTGCCGGTTCGCGAGCAGCAACACGCTCGCGGCGGCGATGACGACGATGACGATGACGATGATGGCTACGAACATGGCTGGCTTGCCTTAGAGCTCGAAGAACACGTGGTCGTTCCACGGGAAGGTGAAGTTGAAGCCCTGCCCACGGAAGAACGAACCGATGATGACCAGCACGGACCAGAACATCATGAAGATCGTGAAGACGCAGATCGCGAACTTGCGATCGTGGGGTTTCTGCGACGGGTTGTGGTCCATGTAGGGAGTGAGGATCAGCAGGAACAACGCGATGCCCGGGATGGTCACGCCCGCGACCATCGGCGTGAACATCGTCAACAGCTCCTGCAGACCGAGGAAGTACCACGGCGCCTTCGACGGGTTCGGCGTCTGGTTGACATCGGCGAGCCCGAGGAGCGGCGCCTTCACGAGCGCGGAGAAGATCGTGAGGAACGCGGTGACCGAGAGGATCGACGCGAACTCGATGACGAGCAGATGCGGCCAGACGTGCACCTTGTCCTGCGCCTCGGCGCGTGTCTGCTGGATCGATCCCGACTTGACGACGGTGAGCAGTCGCTGCGTGTGACCACCGGGGCCGGTGCCGCTCGGCGCGGGCGCGGCTGCGGTCTTCGCACGCGGCAGCGTCGCCGTCGCGGTCCCGCCGGCGGCGGCACCCGCTCCCGCGTCGCCACCGGCGAGCGCGGCCTTGCGCTTGCGCGACCGCTCGAGCAGGTGCGCGGGGATGCCGCCCTTGCTCTCGGTGATCGCCTCGCCGGCATCCGCGCTCGCGGCGACGGGCGCGGCCTCTTCCGCAGGCGCGACCGTTTCCGCCTCGGGCTCGGCTTCGGCCGCGCCGGCTTCGGCCTCCTCGCCCTCGACGGGGAGGCCCAACGCCTTGCGGCGCTCCCGGCTGCGGCGCAGCAGATGTTCGGGTACTTCGGCCATGGTGCTCCTTGCGGCCTACAGCGGACCGGAGATGCCGCCGTCCTTACGGACGCGCCAGAAGTGGACGGCCATGAAGATGACGATGACGAACGGCAACATCAGCACGTGGAGTACGTACCACCGCAGCAACGTGTCGTTGCCGATCTCCTTCGAACCCAGCAGCACGAACCGGACCTGGCTGCCGAACACCGGGGTGTAGCCCATCATGTTCGTGCCGACGGTGACGGCCCAGAGTGCGAGCTGGTCCCACGGCAGCAGGTAGCCGGTGAACGAGAGCAGCAGGGTGAGCGTCAGCAGGATGACGCCGATCACCCAGTTGAACTCACGCGGCGCCTTGTACGCGCCGTGGTAGAAGACGCGACTCATGTGCAGGAAGACCGTGAGCACCATGAGGTGCGCGGCCCAGCGATGCATGTTGCGCACGAGTGAGCCGAAGGTGACCGCGGTCTCGAGGTTCTGCACCGTGTTCCACGCGTCCGTCGCGGTCGGCCGGTAGAAGAACATCAAGAAGATGCCGGTGACCGTGAGCAGGATGAACAGGAAGAACGAGAGTCCGCCGAGGCACAGCGTGTAGGAGACCTTCACCGCGTGCCGCTTCACCTTCACCGGGTGAAGGTGGAACAGCACGTTGTTCATGATCACGTAGGAGCGGTTCCGGGGGCTGTCGGTGTAGCCCTTGCGGTAGATCGAGCCCGGTCGGAAGATCGAGTTCCACGCCTGCGAGCTCTGGACCTTGTCGCCGACCTCGGCGACCTTCGCGCCGACGTTCAGCCCGCCGTGCCCGTTGCCGTTCGTACCGTTGCCGTTGGCCAACGATGTCTCCTAGAAACGCACGCCGTAGGCGTAGCCGTGCCGGTTGGTGCGGACGTTCGGATCGCCCTCGGCCCAGTCGTTCGTGACCTTGCCGAGGATGATGACGCCGGTGGGGCAGCGGTCGACGCACAGCGCGCAGCGCGTGCACACGTCCTCGTCGACGACGAAGAACACATGGTCCTTCGGATCGTCGCCGGGACGGTCGGCGTTCACCGACTCGTCGATCGCGTTGACCGAGAGCATGTGGATGCACTTCCACGGGCAGATGTCGACGCAGCCCTCGCAGAGGATGCACTCGGCCTGGTCGATGTGCAGGAACTGCTTCGGCTTCACCGCGGACGTGAGCCAGGTCGGGTCGACCTCTTGCAGCACGTAGTCGGCCGCGAACTCCGGCATCGGGGGGTTGGCGTCGTTGCGCGGCATCGCGTCAGACCTTCGACGTGACGGGTCGGTTGTACGCGGACGTGCCGGCGGGCTGACGCGCTTCTGTCTCGTCGCTCGCTTCCGGCACGCGCACCGGGCGCTTCTGCCAGATCGCGATGAGGAAGATGTTGAGGCCGAGCATCACGCCGTAGATGCCCGCGGCGACGGCGTCGTTCACGGCCTGCAGGTTGATGTCGAAGTGCAGGATGTGGTTGCGCGTCATGACGTACTTCGCCGTGCCCCACTTGAGGTACGAGTTGGCGAAGACGATCCACTCGTGCGGCACGGTGCCGTAGGCGACGAGCATCAGCGTGAAGACGCCGAGCGCGCCGACCATGCACTGAGCCCACGTCGGCGGTTCGGGGGACTTCGGCCGGCGCGCGAGGTACAGCACGATCCCGATGCCGATGAGCAGCAGCACGGTGGCCCAGATGAGGCGACCCGCCGCGTGCGTCCACGACAGATTGAACGTCAGGACGCTCTTCGGAAGAGGGTTGGGAATGTGTGCCGCGAGCATTCGAAACGCTCCCCGATCTCCTCTGTCCGTAGTGCGGATTGCTACCACGCTAGATGAGGCATGGGCACATTGTTGGACCAGCGCCTACGTGCCGATCGTCGCGCTTCCGTGGGCGCGATCCGTCGCGGGCATGGGAGCATGGCGCGTGACGCAATCGCGGACCTCAGGTGCACAAATGCACGAACTCTCGGACGCCTGAATGACAGATCGGTATGACGCACTCGTCGTGGGCGCGGGACCGTGCGGCGCGTCGGCCGCGTACTGGCTCGCGGAGCGCGGGCGGCGCGTGCTCGTCGTCGAGAAGAAGCGCTTCCCGCGCGAGAAGACCTGCGGCGACGGGCTCACGCCACGCGCGGTGCGCCAACTCCACGACATGGGTCTCGCCGAGCCCCTCTCCGAGTTCCAGCGCTTCGGCGGCCTGCGCTCGATCGCACACGGGATCACGCTCGAGCTCGAATGGCCCGACCACCCCGATTTCCCGCCCTACGGCTACGTCGTGCGCCGCCGCGAGCTCGACCAGATGGTCGCCGAGGCCGCGGTGAAGGCCGGGGCGACGCTCTGGCCGGCGACCGAGGCGATCGCGCCCGCCCTGTCGGATGGCGTGCTCGACGGTGCGGTGGTCCGCCGGGCCGAGACCGGCACCACCGAGACCGTCCGGGCCGACTACGTGGTGGTCGCCGACGGCGCCAACTCCCGCTTCGGCCGCGCCCTGGGCACCGCGCGCGATCGCAGCTACCCGCTCGGCATGGCGATTCGCGGCTATTTCACCAGTCCGTACCATGACGAGCCCTGGATCGAGAGCCATCTCGACCTCCGTGATCGGGACGGGAACCATTTGCCGGGGTATGGGTGGATCTTCCCGGTTGGCGACGGCACGGTGAACGTCGGGGTCGGGCTGCTGTCGACCTTCAAGGGCTGGAAGGACGTGAACACCTCCCGTCTGATGGAGGCGTTCTGCGACACCGCGCCGGCCCGGTGGGGGATCGGCCCCGACACCGCGTGCGGCCCGCCGACCGGCGGCAAGCTCCCGACCGGCACGTCGGTGCACCCCGCGGTCGGTCCCAACTTCGTCGTCGCCGGCGACGCCGCCGGCAGCGTGAACCCGTTCAACGGCGAGGGCATCTCGATCGCGTACGAGACCGGCCGGATCGCGGCCGAGGCGGTCGACCTCGCGCTCGCGACCGACGACGGGCTGGCGCTCCAGACGTACACGGAGCGGGTGCAGGAGATGTACGGCCTCTACTTCAAGGTGGCGCGCGTGTTCGTCGCCGCGATCGGCAACCCCGCCGTGATGCGCGAGCTCACCCGGGTCGGCATGCAGAGCCGCACGCTCATGGAGTGGGTGCTGCGGATCATGGCGAACCTGCTCCGGCCCGACGAGCTCGGCCCCGCCGAGGCCGCCTACAAGGTCGTCGAGCGGCTCGTCGCGCTGTCTTGACGGTCGCGCTCGCTCCGCTCGCCGCGCCACGACGCGGGACGGGAATGGCCGAGGTCGCCCCGCTCGCTCCGCTCGCGGGCTGTCGCGGGAACGATGGCCGGCGGCAATCTGCCCGTGATTCGGTCGAGGCACTAGCCTCCGAAACGTGAACGACTACCTGCCGATCCTGCTGATGATCGGGCTCGTGATCGCCTTCGCCGGTCTGTCGTTCGTCGCATCGGGTCTGCTCGCGCCACAGTCGCCGAACTCGGCGAAGCAGGCGCCCTACGAGTGCGGCATCGTCCCCGAGGTCGAGCCGGCCGAGCGCTTCCCGGTGAAGTTCTATCTGGTCGCGATGGCGTTCATCGTGCTCGACGTCGAGATCGTGTTCCTCTATCCCTTCGCCGTCGTCTTCCGACAGCTCGGCCTGTTCGGACTCGTGGCGATGGGCGCGTTCGTCTTCGGTTTGCTCATCCCGTTCGCGTACCTGCTGTCGGTCGGCGCGCTCGCGTGGGGTCCGGTGCAGCGCCGGCTCGCGTCCGGCATCGGGCCGGTGCGCCGCGTGTCGAGCGCGGTCTTCGATCCCGCGGCGGCACGCGCGGTCGACGCCGCCGCGGCCGAGCACGAAGCGGCCTGAGCCGATGGGACTCGAGCAGATTCCGCACAACGTCGTCACCGGGCAGCTCGAGGATCTGGTGCGCTGGGCGCGCCGCAACTCCGTGTTCCCCGCGACGTTCGGGCTTGCGTGCTGCGCGCTGGAGATGATGGCGACCGGGGCCGCGCACTACGACCTCGCGCGTTACGGCATGGAGGTCTTCCGCGCGAGCCCGCGCCAGGCCGACCTCATGATCGTGGCCGGGCGCGTGAGCAACAAGATGGCGCCCGTGCTGCGACAGGTCTACGACCAGATGGTCGACCCCAAGTGGGTGATCTCGATGGGGGTCTGCGCGAGCAGCGGCGGGATGTTCAACAACTACGCGATCGTGCAGGGCGTCGACCAGATCGTGCCCGTCGACGTCTACGTGCCCGGTTGCCCGCCCGGTCCCGAGACGCTCATGCACGGGATCCTGACCCTGCACGACATGATCCGCACCGGCGAGCTGCTCCGGCGGCGCGCCGCCACCCCGCACGGTGGGGCCGGCGTCGCGCTCGAGCCCGCGAGCACCTGAGTCCACCAGCCGAGACGCTGCCCGATGGCCGACGACGAAGTTCGTGAACCAGATCACGAGGGCGGCGCGGCCGAGGCCGTCGCCGCCACGCCGCCCGCAGACGAGGTCGCGGCCGCGCTCTGCGAGCGCTTCGAAGGCTCGGTGCACTTCGAGTCCCACGGGCAGAACGTCGTCTACCTCGATCGCTCGCAACTCGGCGAGGCCGCCGCGTACCTGCGCGATCACGAGCAGTTCACGATGTGCGTCGACGTGACGGCGGTCGACCACCTCGTCGACGGCGTGCGCCACTGCCCCGCGGGCGTGACGCCCGAGCGCTTCGAGGTCGTCGCCAACTTCCTCTCGCACGCGCGCAACCGCCGTATCCGGTTGATCTGCGAGGTGCCCGGGGACGACCCGACGGTGCCGTCGCTCACGGGCGTCTACCCGGGGACCAACTTCCCCGAGCGCGAGACCTACGACCTGCTCGGCATCCGCTTCGACGGCCACCCCGACCTCACGCGCATCCTCATGCCCGACGACTGGAACGGGCACCCGCTGCGCAAGGACGATCCGTCGGCGCGCGTCCCGGTCACCTTCAAGGGCGATCCGAGGCCGCGATGAGCAGTCAGGCGCAGACCGCAGGCGCGGCTCCCGAACGAATCCGGCGTGGATCTCTGGATCGAGCGCCGAAGGTCGGAGCCGCATGAGTAACGAGAATCTGACCGAGGTGACGGATCCGAACACGGGTGACCCGAGCGACGACGCGGTCGCGGAACGCGTCGGTTCGGCCGACGCCGCGCTCGACCATCCGTTCCACCACGTCCCCGCCGACGAGGCGCGCCTCGAGCGCCAGACCGCGGAGGGTGCGCAGGAGCTGCGCACGCGCGCGAAGGAGATCGTCCTCACCGGCGGTCTGTGGCCGACCGACGAGCTCGGCGACACGATGGTCATCAACATGGGCCCGCAGCACCCGTCGACGCACGGTGTGCTGCGCATCATGATGGAGCTCGACTCCGAAGAGCTCGTCCGCGCCAAGGCCGTCATCGGCTACCTGCACACCGGCATGGAGAAGACCGGTGAGGAGCTGACGTACGTGCAGGGCGCGACGAACGTGACGCGCATGGACTACGCGTCGCCGTTGTCGAACGAGCTCGTGTACTCGACGGCCGTCGAACGACTGCTCGACATCGGAGTGCCCGAGCGCGCGACGTGGATGCGCATGATGCTCGTCGAGCTCAACCGCATCTCGTCGCACCTGCTGTTCCAGGCGACGAACGGCATGGACATCGGCGCGGTCTCGATGATGCTCTACGGGTGGCGCGAGCGCGAAGAGGTGCTGCGCCTGCTCGAGACGATCACCGGCCTGCGGATGAACCACAACTACATCCGACCGGGTGGTGTCGCGGCCGACCTGCCCGACGGCTGGCGCGAACGCGTGCTCGGCGTGATGGACGTCGTCGAGGAAGGTGTCGCCGACTACGACGCGCTGCTCACGCAGAACCCGATCTGGCAGGAACGCACCGTCGGCATCGGTTGCATCACGACCGAGCAGTGCCTCGAGCTCTCGATCACCGGACCCATCCTGCGCTCGACCGGTTTCGCGTGGGACCTGCGCAAGAACCAGCCGTACCTCGCCTACGAGGACGTCGACTTCGACGTGATCTACACCGACAACGGCGACGTCTTCGACCGGTACCGCATCCGTCTCTACGAGATCCTCGAGTCGGTGAAGATCGTGCGCCAGTGCGTCGCGAAGATGCCCGGTGGCGACTACCGCGTGCAGGATCGCAAGGTGACCCCACCGCCGCGCGCCCGCATCGACGAGTCGATGGAAGCGCTGATCCACCACTTCAAGCTCTTCACCGAGGGCTTCAAGGTGCCGGCGGGCGAGACGTACACCGCGATCGAGTCGCCGCGCGGTGAGATCGGTTGCTACATGGTGAGCGACGGATCGTCGAAGCCGGTGCGCATGCACATCCGCGGTCCGTCCTTCTACAACCTCCAGTCGATGGGACCGATGGTGCACGACAGCCTCGTCGCCGACGCGGTCGCGATCGTGTCGAGCATCGATCCGATCATGGGGGAGGTCGACCGCTAGCGATGGCGTTCTCCGACGCGAACCTCACCCGCGCGCGGGAGATCGTGGCGCGCTACCCGCGCCCGAAGTCGGCGATCCTGCCGCTCGCGCACCTCGCGCAGGATCAGGACGGCTGGCTCACGCGCGAGGCGATGGAAGAGATCGCAGACCTCGTCGGCGTGTCGCCGGCCGAGGTGCAGGGCACGTGCTCCTTCTACACGATGTTCAAGCGCCGCCCGTCCGGTTCGCTGCTCGTGTCGGTGTGCACCAACGTCACCTGCCTCGTGACCGGTGGCCCCGCGGTGCTCGACCACCTCGACCGCCGCTACGCGGAGGACGACGACGTGTACGTCGAGGAAGTCGAGTGCCTCGCGGCGTGCGGTGGTGCGCCCGCGATGCAGGTGAACTACGAGTTCCACGAAGGGATGACGCCCGAGGGCGCCGAGGCCGTGATCGAGGATTACAAGGCCGGCCGCCGCGCCGCGCGCACCATTTCGGGAAGTACGCGATGACGGTCGTGGAGACGCGGTACGTCACGAAGCGGTTGCGCGACCGACCCGACGACTCGTGGACGATCGAGGGCGCGACCGCGTCGGGCGCGTACGCGACGCTGCGCGACGTCGTCCGCAAGAACGATCCCGCCGACGTGCAGGAGCAGGTGAAGGCGTCGGGCCTGCGCGGCCGCGGCGGCGCGGGATTCCCGACCGGTCAGAAGTGGTCGTTCCTGCCGCCCGACTCGTTCCCGCGCTATCTCGTCGTCAACGCCGACGAAGGCGAGCCGTCGACGTTCAAGGACCGCATGCTCATCGAGCGCGATCCGCACCAGCTCGTCGAGGGCATCGCGATCGCGGCGTTCGCGCTCCAGTGTCACCAGGCGTTCGTGTATCTGCGCGGTGAGTTCGCGCTCGGGTACGAGCGGCTGACGCAGGCGATCGCCGACGCGAAGGCGATGGGCTTCCTCGGCAAGAACATCCTGAGCTCCGGTTTCGACCTCGAGATCGTCGTGCACCGCGGCGCGGGCGCGTACATCTGCGGCGAGGAGACCGCGCTGCTCGAGAGCCTCGAGGGCGAGCGCGGCATGCCGCGCATCCGGCCGCCGTTCCCCGCGATCGAAGGGCTGTACGCGAAGCCGACGGTCGTCAACAACGTCGAGACGCTGTCGACGGTGCCGCACATCATCACGATGGGCGGCGCGGAGTACGCGAAGCTCGGCGTGAACCGCTCCACGGGCACGCGCATCTTCTCGGTGTCGGGACACGTGAACCGGCCCGGCAACTACGAGGTCGAGCTCGGCATCACGTTCCGTCAGCTCATCGACGAGCTCGCGGGCGGCGTGACCGGCGGTCGCAAGGTGAAGTTCTTCGTCCCCGGCGGCGCGTCGTCGCAGTGGCTCACCGGCAGCGACGAGCACCTCGACGCGCCGCTCGACATGGACTTCGTGCAGCAGACGTTCGGCGTGATGCTCGGGTCGGGGGCGGTGATGGTGTTCGACGAGAACACGGATCCCGTGCTCGTCGCGTGGCGCCTCGCGAAGTTCTTCTCGCACGAGTCGTGCGGGAAGTGCACGCCGTGTCGTGAAGGCACGGGCTGGATCGAGAAGGTGCTCTATCGCATGGCGCACGGCGAGGGCTCGCCGTCCGACCTCGACATGCTGCTCGACGTCGGCGACAACATCTCGCCCGGGCTCAACGCGCCGTTCAGCCAGACGACGATCTGCCCGCTCGGACCGAGCGCGGTGTCGGCGATCGTGAGCCTCAACAAGTTCTTCCGCGACGAGATCACCGCGCGACTGAGCCCGGCGCAGACCGCAGGTGTGGGCAGCCCTGGCAGCGCGCGGAACCGTCCGGGTGGAGCGCCGGAGGTCGGAGCCGCATGAGCACCGCGGGAGCGCCGGCATGACCGTCACCCAACCGAACCCGAACCCGACGCCGAAGACGCCGCAACCGGCGAGCACCGACGACGTCACGGTCTCGATCGACGGTCGCGAGGTGCGGGCGAAGAAGGGCGACCTCCTCATCAAGGTCGCGCAGGACAACGGCGTCTACATCCCGCGCTTCTGCTGGCACGAGCGCATGAAGCCCGTCGGCATGTGCCGTATGTGTCTCGTCGAGGTCGAAGGCGTGCGCGGCTTCCCGCCCGCGTGCACGACGACCGTCAACGACGGGATGGTGTGCCGCACGCAGACCGACCCGGTGCACAAGATCCAGGACGGCGTGCTCGAGTTCCTGCTCGTGAACCACCCGCTCGACTGCCCGGTGTGCGACCGGGGCGGCGAGTGCCCGCTCCAGGACCAGACGCTGTCGTTCGGGCCCGGCGAGTCGCGCTTCACCGAGGAGAAGCGGCACTTCGAGAAGCCGATCCCGATCAGCGACATCGTCATGCTCGACCGCGAGCGCTGCATCCAGTGCGCGCGCTGCACGCGCTTCGCCGACGAGATCGCGGGCGACCCGCTGATCACGTTCGTCGACCGCGGTGACCGCACGGAAGTCCTCAACTTCCCCGACCACCCGTTCGCGTCGTACTTCTCCGGCAACGTCGTGCAGATCTGCCCGGTGGGCGCGCTCACCGCGAAGCCGTACCGCTTCCGCGCGCGACCCTGGGACCTCGCGACCGTCGAGACCTCGTGCACTGCGTGCGCGGTGCAGTGCCGTGGTGCGCTGCAGTCGTCGACCGACCGGCTCGTGCGCTTCCTCGGCGTCGACTCGGACGCGGTGAACCACGGCTGGCTGTGCGACAAGGGCCGCTACGGGTTCGAGTACGTGCACGACGAGTCGCGCGTCGTCGAGCCGCTCGTGCGCGAGGGCAACGGCTTCGTCGAGAAGCCCTGGCCGGAGGCGCTCGACGCCGCGGCCGCGATCCTCGAGAAGACGAAGTCGCTGCACGGCGCGGGCGCGATCGCGGTACTCGGCGGCGCGCACGGGAGCAACGAGGACGCCTACGTATGGGCGCGTCTCGCCAAGGGCGTGCTGGGCACCGATCACGTCGACGCGCAGCTCGGCGACGGCCTCCCCGCGGAAGCGGTGCTCGGTCTGCCGCGCGCCGAGATCTCCGATCTCGACCACGCCGCCGCGATCGTGCTCATCGGTCCCGACCTCAAGGACGAGCTGCCGGTCCTGCACCTGCGCCTCCGGCGCGCCGCGATCGAGTTGAAGGTCCCGGTCATCGATCTCACCGTGGTCGGCGCGCCGATCACGCCGACGACGATCGCGTTGCGGCCGGCTCCGGGCGAGGTCGGCGTGGTCGCGGAGCGGCTCGTCGCCGCGATCGGCAAGGCCGGCGGTGGCGGCGACGATGCGATCGCGAACGCGGCGACGACGCTGCGTGAGCGCGCGGGCGACGTCGTCGTCGTGCTCGGACGGGGCTCGGTCGCGGAGCAGCCCGACGCGACGTTGCGCGCGGCCGCCGCGCTGGCCGCACTCCCGAACGTCAAGTTCCTCTCCGCGCTGCGGCGCGGCAACGTGCACGGCGCGCTCGAAGTCGGCCTCGCGCCGGGCGTGCTGCCCGGGCGCGTCGCGCTCGACGACGGCCGCGCCGCGTTCACCGAGGCGTGGGGCGGCGTGCCGGACGCGCGCGGCCTCGACGCGACCGGCATCCTGCAGGCCGCCGCGGCGGGCAAGATCCACGCGCTCGTGTTGCTCGGTTGCGACCCGCTGAGCGATTTCCCCGACCGCACGCTCGCGCGCGACGCGCTCGAGGCGGTCTCGTCGATCATCGCGGTCGACGGCTTCCTCTCCGACTCGGTGAAGCAGGCCGACGTCGTGCTGCCGCCGACGATGTGGGGCGAGAAGCAGGGCACGGTCACGAACCTCGAAGGCCGCGTGCAGAGGCTCGGCCGCAAGGTCTCGCCGCCCGGCAGCGCGATGGACGACTGGCGCATCGCGGGTGAGCTCGCGCTGCGGCTCGGCTCCGACTTCGATCTCGAGCAGATCGACGAGGTCACCGAGGAGATCGCGCGGGTCGCCCCCGCGTTCGCCGGCGCGACCGCGGCCGTGCTGCGCCGCGCGCGCGACGGCGTGGTGCTGCCCGTGGCCGAGCACCGCGACGAGATCGTGTGGCGCGGCGGCGCGTTGACGATCCTCGCCGAGGACGGTTCCGGCGCGTCGTGGGAGCCGATCCGTGCGGGCGCGGCGGGGTCGCCCGACCTGAACGACACGACCGCCGAGACCGGCACCGCGCCCGAGGCGCCTGAAGAGACCGCCGCCGCGGCCGACACCGTCAGCGCCGCACCGGCCCCGCCGCGTTCGGTCGTCTGGGACCGCAGCTTCGGTTCCCCGGACGCTCCCGGGCGCGACGCCTACGCTCTGCGCCTCGTGACCGGGCACACGCTCTACGAAGGCGGTCGCACGGTTGTCTCGTCGCCGCCGCTCGCGGGTCTCGTGCAGCCGCGCCGACTGCGCGTCAACGCGAGCGATCTCACGCGTATCGGCGTCGACGACGGCGCGACCGTGCGTGTCACCTCGGCGCGCGGCAGCCTCGACGTCGCGCTGCACGTCGACGCGTCGCTCCCTGCGGGTGTCGCGCGGCTCGACTTCACGCCCGGCGCGCGCGGCGCCGCCGATCTCATCGACGTGAGCGCGCCCGTCACCGACGTGCGCGTGGAGACCTTGCGATGAGCCCGCTCGCGCACCTGATCGCATCCGACCCCGCGCTCACGGGTCACGTCAGCTGGTCGGTCGTGGGCGTCGTCCTGATCAAGGTCGTCGGCGCGTTCGTGATGCTGCTGCTGTCGGTGCTCCTCTACATCTGGGGCATGCGCAAGGTCATCGCCGACATGCAGAACCGCATCGGTCCCGACAACGCGGGTCCCTACGGCGTGCTCCAGACGCTCGCCGACGGCATCAAGCTCTTCTTCAAGGAGCAATCGATCCCCGACACCGCGGACCGACCGGTGTTCAAGCTCGCGCCCTACCTCTCGATCCTCCCCGCATTCCTCATGTTCTGCGTGATCCCGGTCGGCGGGCGGGTGTCGATCCTCGGCCACCACACGTACCTGCAGGTCGCCGAGCTGCCGATGGGCGTGCTGTTCATCCTCGCGATGTCGGGTATCGGTGTGTACGGCGTGATGCTCGCGGGCTGGTCGTCGGGCTCGAAGTACCCGCTGCTCGGCTCGGTGCGCGCGTCCGCGCAGCTGCTGTCGTACGAAGCCGCGTTCGGGCTCGGCATCCTCGGCGTGCTCATCCAGTCCGGCTCGCTCTCGACGCGCACGATCGTGAACGACCAGGCGTGGGTGAACATCGGGTCGCTCGTGCGGGCGTGGTACTGGCTCCCCGCGCTCGTGCCGTTCGTGATCTTCGTCATCGCCGCGGTCGCGGAGACGAACCACCCGCCCTTCGACCTCGTCGAGGCCGAGCAGGAGCTCGTCGGTGGCTTCCACACCGAGTACACGGGCATCCGCTTCGCGATCTTCTTCCTCGCCGAGTTCATGAACCTCATCACGATGTCGGCGGTCGCGACGACCTTGTTCCTCGGCGGACCGTCGGGTCCCGCGCTCGGCTTCCTCGGTCGCGGCTCGACGATCAACGTCTGGCTCATGCCGTTCCTCTGGTTCGCCGTGAAGGTGCTCGCGCTGCTGTTCGGCACCGTGTGGCTCCGCGCGTCGCTGCCGCGCTTGCGCTACGACCAGCTCATGGCGCTCGGGTGGAAGTACCTGATCGAGATCGCGATCCTCTGGGTGATGGTCTCGGCGACGATCGTCGTCGCGCGCCAGCTGCACTGGCACCTGTTCGTCGCGCTGCCGCTCGCCGTGGTGCTCGCGCTGTTCGCCTACGGGATGCTGTACCTCGCGATCCCGAAGGTCGGCGAGACGGTCGAGGAGTTCCGCTGATGGGCCGGCTCGCGGGATTCGGCGTCACCTTCCGGCAGATGTTCAAGCCGCGCCTCACGACCGAGTACCCGGTCGAGAAGAGCGCGCGTCCGGTACGGCTGCACGGCCGCCACGTCCTCAATCGCTACGAGGACGGCATGGAGAAGTGCATCGGCTGCGAGCTCTGCGCGGGCGTGTGCCCGGCGCGCTGCATCTACGTGCGCGGCGCCGACAACCCGATCGACGATCCCGTCTCGCCGGGTGAGCGCTACGGATTCGTCTACGAGATCAACTACCTCCGGTGCATTCACTGCGACCTGTGCGTCGAGGCGTGCCCCACCGAGGCGATCACCGAGACGAAGCTGTTCGAGTTCTCGTTCACGAGCCGCGCCGACGCGATCTACACGAAGGACCAGCTGCTCGTCGGCGACGACGGGCGCGCGCGACGCCAGCCCTGGGAGCTGTGGGACGGCCACGAGGACGAGCACACCAGCGAGTGGATGCGCGCGACCTCGCCGTCGGGCGCGGTGCAGTACGAGGGGCGCGCGAACTGGTCGGGCGAGCTCGGCTTCGGCGTGCGCGCCGCGGAGACCGGACAGACCGCGCCGACCGAACCGACCGAGGAGCCCGGGTGACCGCGGTCCTCTTCTTCGCCTTCACCGCGATCACGCTCGCGAGCGCGTTCGGCGTGATCCTCGCCCGCAACCCGGTGCACTCGGCGCTGTTCCTCGTGCTCACGCTGGTCGCGATCGCCGGCTTCTTCCTGCTGCAGGACGCCGACCTCGTCGCGATCGTGCAGATCATCGTCTACGCGAGCGCGATCGTCGTGCTGTTCCTGTTCGTCATCATGCTGCTGGGTGTCGACCGGCGCGAGGCGTTCGAGGAGCCGCGCAAGGCGCAGCGCCCGGCCGCGATCGCGCTCGGTCTGCTGCTCGTCGTCGAAGTGCTCGTGCTCGCGGGCCGGCACTGGGTCACGGGCGCGCACTCGCAACGGGGCGCGCTGAACTCGCCCTCCGACGGCAACGTGCACAACCTCGCGAGCCGGCTCTTCACCGACTTCATCTGGCCCTTCGAGGTCACCGCGGCTCTGCTCGTCATCGCGGTGGTCGGTTCCGTGGTGCTCGCGCGCCGCTCGCGGCAGAAGCCCGAGCACAGCGAGGCGGGCACGGTCGGGAGCCGGCCATGACGATCACGCCGGGCTACTACCTCACGGTCGCCGCGCTGCTGTTCACGATCGGCGCGGTCGGGCTGCTGATCCGGCGCAACACGCTCGTGATGTTCATGTGCGTCGAGCTCATGTTGAACGCCGTGAACCTCACGTTCGTGTCGTTCGCCAAGGCGCTGAACGACGTGGGCGGTCAGGTCATCGTGTTCTTCACGCTCGTCGTCGCGGCCGCGGAGGTCGCGGTCGGCCTCGGCATCATCGTGGCGATCTTCCGGCGCCGACCCGGCGCGACGGCCGACGACATCGATCTGCTGAAGGGCTGAGGCAGAACCAACGTGCAGGGTCACGCGCTCCTCGATCTGGTCTGGCTGATCCCGGCGTTGCCGGCCGCGGGCGCGGTCGTGCTGCTGGTGTTCGGCAAGCGCATCGGTGAGCCGATCGCGGGTTGGATCGCGACGTCGACGATCGGGCTCTCGTTCGTCGGCGCGGTCATCGCGTTCGCGACGTTGCTCGGCCGCCACGCGCAGGACCGACAGCAGGTGCGCACGCTCTGGACGTGGTTCGAGTCCGGCAACTTCGTCGTGAAGCTCGGCTTCCTCGTCGACCCGCTCTCGGTGACGATGATCCTGTTCGTCACCGGCGTCGGCACGCTCATCCACGTGTACTCGATCGGGTACATGCACGGCGACCCGCGCTTCTCGCGCTTCTTCGCCTACCTGAACCTGTTCGCGGCGTCGATGCTGATCCTCGTCCTCGGGAACAGCTTCCTCGTGACGTTCCTCGGGTGGGAGGGCGTCGGTCTCTGCTCGTACCTGCTCGTGTCGTTCTGGTTCGAGCGCAACTCCGCGGCGGTCGCGGGCAAGAAGGCGTTCGTCGTGAACCGCGTCGGCGACTTCGGGTTCATGCTCGGCATGTTCCTGCTCTTCTCCAAGACCGGCTCGCTGAACTACGTCGGCCTCACGAGCCGGGTCACGCCGCTCTCGCACGTGACGGTCACCGCGATCGCGCTGCTGTTCTTCCTCGGCGCGGCCGGCAAGAGCGCGCAGTTCCCGCTCCACATCTGGCTACCGGACGCGATGGAAGGCCCGACGCCGGTGTCGGCGCTCATCCACGCGGCGACGATGGTGACCGCGGGCGTGTTCCTGATGGTCCGCATGCACATCCTGCTCGACCTGTCCGCGGCGACGGGCTCACTGCACGCGGGCACGATCGTCTCCTGGATCGGCGCGATCACGGCGATCGGCGCCGCGGCCGTCGCGCTCAAGCAGAACGACATCAAGCGCGTGCTCGCGTACTCGACGCTGAGCCAGCTCGGCTACATGTTCATCGCGGTCGGCGTCGGCGCGTACTCCGCCGCGATCTTCCACATGGTCACGCACGCGTTCTTCAAGGCGCTGCTCTTCCTCGGGTCGGGATCCGTGATCCACGGCATGAGCGACGAGCAGGACATGCGCCGCATGGGCGGACTGCGCAAGTACATGCCGGTCACCGCGGCCACGTTCATCGTCGGGTGGCTCGCGATCGCGGGCGTGATCCCGTTCGCGGGCTTCTGGTCGAAGGACGACATCCTCGCCAAGGCGTGGGTGCATCACAGCTACGCGCTGTGGGCCGTCGGCGTCGTCGCCGCGTTGCTCACCGCGTTCTACATGACCCGTCAGGTGTGGCTCGTCTTCTACGGACCCGAGCGTTTCCGAGAGCCCGCAGTCGTCGGCGCGGATGCCGCGGCGGCGGGTACCGCGGTGTCGTCGTCGCCGGAGTCGCCGGAGTCGTCCCCGGTGCACGAGGTCGCCGACACGGGTGGCGCGCACGACGACCACGGCGCCGGCCACGATCCGCACGAGTCGCCGAACCTCATGCTCTTCCCGCTCGTCGCGCTCGCGGGTCTGTCGATCGTCGGCGGTGTGATCGACCTGCCGTTCACGAAGCAGTCGATCGACGCGCTCGACCGCTGGCTCGCGCCGGTGCTCGTCGGCGGCCGCAGCCTCGAGGTCCACTCGTTCGGCACCGGCTTCGCGCTGTCGACGATCGCGCTCGTGATCGCGGTCGTCGGCATCGTGATCGGGCACGCGGTGTACCGCAACGGCCTGACTCGCGAGGGTGACGACCCGATCGACGCGTCGCTCGGTCCGCTCGCGCGCATCTTCGCGAACGCGTACTACTTCGACATCGGGATCTCGCGGCTCGTCAGCGGCCCGCTGACCGCGTTCGCGAAGTTCCTCGCCGAGGGCTTCGACAAGCGGATCATCGACGGCGCGGTGAACGGCATCGGCTCCGCGTTCAAGGCCGGCGCGGGCGGCCTGCGCACCGTACAGACCGGCCTCGTGCGGAACTACGCGCTCGGCATCGCCGCGGGCCTGGCGCTGTTGCTGATCTTCTTCGGGCTGCGGGTCGGTCTCTGATGCTCGCCCTCGCCACGTCGGCCGCCGGTCTCGCGCGCACGTCGCACGAGTCGTTCCCGGTGCTCACCGCGCTGATCGCCATCCCGCTGCTCGGCAGCTTCGTCGCGATGGTGATGCCGACGCGCCGACCGGAGTACTCGCGCATCGTCGGATTCCTCGCGTCCTCGGCCACGCTCGGCCTCGCGATCTACCTCATCGTGCAGTTCAGCGCGACGACGCACGGCTACCAGTTCGTCGAGAGTCACCGCTGGATGGGCGAGCTCGGCGTGCGCTACTCGCTCGGCGTCGACGGCATCAGTCTGTTCATGGTGGCGCTGACCGCGCTGCTGTTCCCGATCGGCCTGCTCGCGTCGACGGAGATCCAGAAGGCCAAGTCGTTCACGGTCTGGATGCTCATGCTCGAAGCCGCGCTGATCGCGGTGTTCCTGAGCCTCGACCTCGTGCTCTTCTTCGTCGCGTTCGAGTTCGTGCTCGTGCCGATGTACTTCCTCATCGCGGGATGGGGTTACGCCAACCGCGTCTACGCGGCGACGAAGTTCTTCATCTACACCATGGCGGGTTCCGCGTTCCTGTTCGTCGGGCTGCTGAGCGTCGCGTTCCTCTACCACCGCGCCGGTCACCCGCTCACGTTCGACATCCCGACGCTCACCGCGTGGACGTCGGTGAAGGGTCACATCTCCACGGGCGTGTCGCGCGCGCTGTTCCTGGCGTTCTGCGTCGCGTTCGCGGTGAAGGTGCCGCTGTTCCCGTTCCACACGTGGCTGCCCGACGCGCACACCGAGGCGCCGACCGCGGGTTCGGTCGTGCTCGCGGGCGTGCTGCTGAAGATGGGCACCTACGGCTTCCTGCGCTTCGCGGTACCGATGTTCCCGCAGGCGGCCGTCGACCTCGCGCCGATCCTGCTCGTCGCCGCGGTGATCGGCATCGTGTACGGCGCGATCGTCGCCGCGATGCAACCGGACTTGAAACGGTTGGTCGCGTACTCGTCGATCGCGCACATGGGCTTCGTCGTGCTCGGCATCTTCGCCCTCACGACGCAGGGCCTCCAGGGCGGACTGTTCACGATGATCAGTCACGGCCTCACCACCGCCGCGCTCTTCCTGCTGATCGGCATGCTCTCCGACCGCCGCCACACCCGCCAGATCTCCGAGTTCGGCGGTTTGTGGAAGGCGATCCCGGTGCTGTCGGGCATCTTCATCATCGCGACCTTCGCGTCGATCGGCCTGCCCGGCTTCTCGGGATTCGTCGGCGAGTTCCTGACGCTCATCGGCACGTTCCTCACGCACCGCTGGTACGCGGTGGTCGCGACGAGCGGTGTCATCTTCGCCGCCGTCTACCTGCTCTGGGCGGTGCAGCGCTCGTTCACCGGTGAGCCGCAGGGCGAGAACATCGGCCTGCGCGACATCACGTTCCGCGAGCTCGCGACCGTCGTGCCGCTGCTCGGGCTGAGCCTGTTCCTCGGCTTCTATCCGAAGCCGGTGCTCGACCGCGTGAAGCCCGCGGTCGACGACTTGGTCACGCACGTGCAGCAGTCGACCGGCTATCACGCGCCGACGATCGCCGTTCCGCAGGCGAAGGCCTCGCAGCCGTGAACTTCCTCCTCGCCGCGAGCAGCGCGCCCACACGACGACTCTCCACGCCGCCGATCGACTTCGTCGCGATCGCACCCGAGCTGAGCCTGTTCGCGTCCGCGCTCGCGATCGTGTTGCTGCGTTCGCTCGTTCGGAAGTCGAAGCACGTGTTCACGTGGTCGGTCGTGCTCGCGGTGCTCGGCATCGCGACGAGCGGCGTGTTCACCGCGATCGTGTGGCACGTCGTGCACGAGCACGGCCCGTACCAGGCGATCGGCGGCATGGTCGCGGTCGACGGCTTCTCCGTCTTCGTGCGCACGGTCGTCCTCGTCGCGACCGTGCTCGTCGTGTTCCTGTCGGCCGGCTATCTCCGCCGCGAGCAGCTCGACGGACCCGAATACCTCGCGCTGCTCTTGCTCTCGGCGACCGGCATGCTCGTGATGTCGAGCGCGAACGACCTCGTGATGGTCTTCCTCGCGCTCGAGATCCTGTCGATCGCGTTGTACGTGCTCGCCGCGTTCGACCGCCGCCGGCTCGAGTCGCAAGAGGCGGGGCTCAAGTACTTCGTGCTCGGCGCGTTCTCGTCGGCGATCTTCCTCTACGGCATCGCGCTCACGTACGGCGCGACCGGCACGACGTCGCTCACCGGCATCGCCAAGTTCCTCGCGACGAACGACCTGCCGCACAGCGGCGTCCTCGTCGCCGGCTTCGCGTTCCTGCTCGTCGGGCTCGGCTTCAAGGTCGCGGCCGCGCCGTTCCACATGTGGACGCCCGACGTGTACCAGGGCGCGCCGACGCCCGTCACCGCGTTCATGGGCTCGGCGACGAAGGTCGCCGCGTTCGCCGCCTTCCTCCGCATCTTCGTCGGCACCTTCCCGCTGTACGGCATCGACTGGCGCCCTGCGGTGTGGGGTCTCGCGGTGCTCTCGATGGTGGTCGGCACGGTCGCGGCGCTGATCCAGACCGACGTGAAGCGGATGCTCGCGTACTCGTCGATCAGCCACGCGGGCTTCGTGCTCATCGGGGTGCAGGTCGCGACGCGCTCGGGCACGTCGGCCGCGCTCTTCTATCTGCTCGTCTACGCCTTCATGGTGGTCGGCTCGTTCGGTGTCGTCGGCGTGATGGCGCGCCGCGGCGACACGCGCCACGGGCTCGAGGAGTACCGCGGGCTCGGCGTGCGCCGGCCCGTGCTCGCCGGCGTCCTCACGCTGTTCCTGCTCGCGCAGGCGGGCGTGCCGTTGACGGGCGGGTTCGTCGCGAAGCTGGGTGTGTTCAAGGCCGCGATCGACTCGGGTCAGTACGCGCTGGTGCTCATCGCCACGCTCGCGTCCGCGGTCGGCGCGTTCGTCTACCTGCGCATCGTCGTGACGATGTACGGCGGGATCGAGGGCGACGACGCGGTCGACGAGACCTCCGACGGTGGACTCGCGATCGACTTCCCGAGCTCCGCGGTGCTCACGGTCGCGGTCGCCGCGATCGTGTTCCTCGGCGTGCTCCCCGGCTTCGCCCTCGACTTCGCCCGCGACGCCACCCTGTTGCTCGTCGGCGCCAAGTAGCTCGCGCCCGCGCGGCGACGCCCACGCGGCCGAACGCGCCGAGCGGAGCGAGCGTCGAGGCTCGCCAGCGAGCGTGCGAGTCGGCGAGCAGAGTGAAGCCGGCGAAGGAGCGAGCGAGTCAGAACGAGCCGGCGAGCATGATCGGGTTGGCGGACGGGCTGATGTCCGACGCGATGCAACCGTCGGCGTGGCACGCGAGGCCGAGCGGTTGCTCGTGACGCGCCGGGATGGGCTCGACGCGCCACGTCCGCCCACCGTTGTTCGACATCGCGACGACCGGACCGCCGGTCTCGAAGTCGTAGTCGTACGCGGTCATCGCGCAGCGAACCGGCGAGACGCAGTCGACGTAGTCGGGCGAGTCGATCGCCTGCGGGAGGGTGCTCGCCTTCCACGTCACGCCGCGGTCGGTCGAGCGTTCGATGAGCACGCTGCCGGAGGTCGAGCCGACGGCGAGGCACGTGCGGCGCGCGCAGTCGACGTCGAGGAAGTACGCGGTGCCGTCGGCGTCGGGCAGCGGGTGCGCGTCGTACGACCCGCCGAGGTTCGTCGTGGTGAACGCCTGCGGCGACGCGCGGTTGGAGTCGCCGATCAGCACGCACGCGTCGGGGGAAGCGCACGAGGCGCCCCCGATCCCGTCGATGCCGGTCGGCGTCGCGATCTCGTGCCAGAGCACGCCGCCGTCGGTGGTCGCCTCGGCCTTCGGGTGACCGTGCGAGTCGGAGCCGACGAGGAGGCACGTCTTCGAATTCGCGCACGCCAGACGGCCGATCGTGCCGCGCGGGTGCTGGAGATGGCCGGCCTTCCAGGTGATCCCACCGTCACCACTGAGCCAGACGTGCGTGACCGGCGGACCGCCGTCCGCCTGCGTGCGCGTCGTCGAGAGACACGCGTCGAGCGCGGGACACGCGACGGTCATCGGCGCGCCCGCGCCGGGCGGGAACGCGTGCGGCTCCCACGTCGTGCCGCCGTCGTCGGAGACGATCGTCTGCGCGACTTGGGTCGCGTCGTTCGTGAGCGCGACACAGTGCGTCGTGCTCGGGCACGCCATCGACCGCGGCGCTTCGATCGCGGCGGGGATCGATTGCGGAGTCCAGGACGCGCCGCCGTTCACCGTCTCGAACGCGGTGCCGCCCTCGACGATGGCGCACTGGGTCGGCGACGCGCACGACACCTGTGAACGCTGCTCGCTCCCGATCGCGGCGATCGACTGCCGGTCCCAGTGGGCGCCGTCGGTGGTCGCGAAGACGAACGGGCTGTTGCCGGGCGTGTCGCCGACTGCGAAGCAGGTGGTGACGGCCACGCAGGAGATCGAGCGCACCGGGTAGGGCTGGAACGCCGCCAGCGACGCGAAGTCCCAGTGTGCGCCGCCGTCGGTGGTGCGCAGCACGATCGCGTGGTCGGAGAAGTCGGCACCGCCGGCGTAACAGGTCTTCGTCGTCGGGCACGCGACCGCGTACATCCCGTCGCTCGGGTTGGGCACGGTCTGTGGCGTCCACGTCTCGCCGTCGTTCGCCGTGTACTCGATGCGTGGCGTCTCGCCGAAGTCGCCGACCGCCGCGCACGTGTTGGTCCCCCGAGTGCAGCCGATGGCGGCCGTCCCGTAGAGCGCCTGCGCGAACGGGTGCGTGGTGTGCGAGTCCCAGCTGTTACGCGTCGAGAACGACGAGAACCCGTCGGTCGCGACGCAGTGTTGGGGACCGGCACACGAGATCGAGATCCACGCCGTGGTCGCGCCGACGTCGTGCACATCGAACGCGCCGTGCCGCTCGACGAGCACGACACTCTGCTGGGCGTCGGTGGTCGCGAGGAAGTAGCACACCGACGCGCGCGGGCAATCGACGTCGTTCAGCGCGGCGATCCCGTCGGGCACGGCCGCGCGCTCCGACGACCAGCTCGCGCCACCGTCGGTCGACGACAACAGTTGACCGGCCTCGAGTGACCAGCACCGGGTTCCCGCGCACGACACCGCGGTGTCGTCGACACCGAGGGCGAGCGTCGCGGTGACGTGCCAGTCGTGATGGGGCGCGGCCGCGACGGCCGGCGCGACCCAGCACGTGGCCAGGCCGAGTACCACCGCCATCGCGAACGCGCCGCGTCGAATCCGTGAACCGCGCATGTTTCGCCCCCGCCGTCGCTGTTCGTGAACCGCAGATCGTCGCGCACACCGCCCGGTCCACGCCCGTCCGCGGGTGTGGCCTCTGGGCTACGCCTCGACGGCGCGCCGGCGGAACGGCAGGTGCCGGCGGTGCTGGCGGGCCGCGGCGGCGGCGCCCCGGGCCTCGTAGACGTCGAGGAAGCCGAGCGTGAGCCGGTAGGCCTCCTCGATCAGCTCCTCGCCGCCCGAGAAGTCGAAGATGTCGCGCGTGTCGCGCGGTCGCGGCAGCTCCAAGAGCTCGATCCCCGCCGGCACGTACCGCCGCTCGAGGTCGTACCGCTGGTTGCGGGCGTGCGCGAACGAGGTCATCACGACGTCGAGCGGCGAGCGCTGCATGCGGTCGGTGATCGTGCCCGACACGTTCATCACGAAGACGCGGTCGACCGGTCCCGACAGCGCGTGCCACAGCGGCACGGAGTTGACGACGCCGCCGTCGACGAGGCGCCGGCCGTCGTGCTCGACGATCGGGAACACGCCGGGCAGGCAGGCGCTCGCGAGCAGCGCGGGCTTCAACGGACCCCGTGCGATCACGACCTCCTCACCGGTGTCGAGATCGGCGGCGATCACGCGCAGCGGCACCTGGAGGTCGGCGAAGGAGCGCGCCGGCGTCGCGGTCTCGATGATGTCGTCGAGGCCCTCGGCGGAGAAGAGGTGCGTGCCCCGCCGCATGATGTTCCAGGCGCGCACGATCTTCCCGCCCGGGAACACCTTCGCGGTCGTGAGCGCCATCCACGTGTTGGCGAGCTTGGCGATGCCGGTGAGGTTCGGCGCGTAGCAGAGCGCGGCGCCGTTCAGCGCGCCCGCAGACGTGCCGATGACGACATCGGGCACGACCCCCCGCTCGACGAGCGCCCGCAGCATGCCCACCTGCGACACGCCCTGGTTCCCCCCACCCGAGAGCACGAACGCGGTACGCGGCCGCGCCGCGGTCCGGGGCCCCGGGATCGGGCCGCGAGTCACCACCTCGGATTCGCCTCCACGATGGATCACATCGGCGCCAACGCGGCCTGGTTGTGGGGGAATTCCCGCAATTGCTTGTGGAAATCAGGCCCCGCGTATACTCCGCCGAGTCGATCCGGAGCCGGCAACGGAGCGCGCGTGTCGGAGTTCTACAGGCAGTATTTGGCCGTCGCGGTCTTCGTCGTCGCCGCTATGGGCATGGTGGGCGCGATGCTCGGTGTGGGGCGTCTCCTGCGGCCGACCCGGCCCCAGCCGGAGAAGTACCTGACCTACGAATCGGGCTCGGACGCGCTCGGTGGCTTCGGCCAGATGACCGTCCGCTACTACATCTACGCGCTGCTGTTCGTGATCTTCGACGTCGAAGCGGTGTTCGTGTTCCCGTGGGCGATCTCGGCCGAGTCGCTCGGCTGGTTCGGCATCGCCGAGATCTTCGCCTTCATCGCCATCCTCCTCGTCGGACTCGCCTACCTGTGGCGCAAGGGGCTGCTCACGTGGGCCTGATCGACAAGGGCACGCTGCGCAAGGGGCCGCTCAAGCCGCTCGGCGACCTCCTCAACTACAGCCGCAAGTACTCGCTGTGGATGTTCCAGTGGGGCCTCGCGTGCTGCGCGATCGAGATGGGCGCGGCGCTCGCGAGCCCGCGCTACGACGTCATGCGCCTCGGCGTCATCCCTTTCCCCGCCAGCCCGCGCCAGGCCGACCTCATGGTCATCTCGGGCACGGTCACCGACAAGATGGCGCCGTCGATCAAGCGGCTCTACGAGCAGATGCCCGACCCGAAGTACGTGATCTCGATGGGCTCGTGCGCGAACTGCGGCGGTCCGTACTGGGACTCGTACTCGGTCACCAAGGGCGTCGACCAGATCATCCCCGTCGACGTGTACGTGCCCGGCTGCCCGCCCCGTCCGGAGGCGTTCATCGAGGGCATCACGCTCCTCCAGCAGCGGATCATGGACGAGGACCCCGCGGCGCGGAACCGCGGCGAGAACTGGGAGCCGATCGTCGTTGGCCGCTGACACGGACACGGCGGCCGAGTCGGAGGCGCCGGCCGACCCACGCACCGCGCTGCTGCCGGAAGCCGCGGCGCTGCTCGAGCGCTTCCGCGCCCGCCTCGGCGACGCGGTCGTCGACGCGCAGCCGTGCTTCGGTGACGCGGTCGTGCGCGTCACACCCGACGCGTGGCTGCGAGCCGCGCGCGTCGTGCACGACGAGCTCGGTTGCGACTACCTCTCCTTCATCGCCGGCATCGACTGGATGCCCACTCCGGTCGCCGACGACGACGCCGGCTCGGGCGACACCTCGGCGCCGGTCCAGCCGCGCGACACCACGTACGGCGTCACCGGTTCCGAGGGCCGCTTCCAGCTGCTCGCGCGCATGCAGTCGACGAGCACCGGCGCCGGCATCACGTTGAAGACCGATGTCGCGGAGGACGCGATGCGCGTCGCGTCGTGGACGTCGGTGTATCCGGGTGCCGACTGGCACGAGCGTGAGACGTGGGAGATGTACGGCATCGAGTTCGACGGCCATCCCGCGCTGCGTCACCTCTACCTGCCGTCGGAGTTCGACGGTCACCCGCTGCGCAAGGACTACCCGTTGCTCGCGCGCGAGGTGAAGCCGTGGCCGGGCCTCGTCGACGTCGAGGCGATGCCCGGCGAGGAAGGCGACGGCGACGACGAGTCGGCGGGAGGTGAGTAGATGACCACCACCGATCTGCCGGGACCCGGCGGACTGCCCGAGATCCAGGTCGACCCGGCCGCGTACCGGCACCTCGCCGACGCGCAGGTGAACGTCGAGCTCGACACCGGCGACATGATCCTCTCGCTCGGCCCGCAGCACCCTGCGACGCACGGCACGCTGCGGCTCGTCGTGCGCCTCGACGGCGAGCGCGTCATCGCGGCCGACCCGATCATCGGGTACATGCACCGCGGCTACGAGAAGCTCACCGAGTACCGCACGTACCCGCAGATCACGACCCTCATCAACCGCATCGACTGGCTGTCGAGCTTCGCGAACGAGGTGCCGTTCATCCACGCGGCCGAGCGGCTCATGGGCATCGAGGCGCCGCCGCGCTCCGAGTGGATCCGCACGATCCTCACCGAGCTCTCCCGCATCTCGACGTTCCTGCTGTTCCTCGGCGAGATGGGCCTCCAGGTCGGCGCGATCACGCCCGCGTTCTACGGCTTCCGCGACCGCGAGTACGTGCTCAACCTCATCGAGGCCGTCACCGGCGGACGCTTCCACCCGAACTTCAACCGCATCGGCGGCATCAAGGACGACCTGCCGTGGGGCTGGATCGCCGACTGCCGCACGACGATGCGCAAGGTGTTCGAGAGCTGCGACACCTTCGACAACCTCGTGCTCCAGAACCCGATCTTCGAGCAGCGCACCCGATCGATCGGCATCATCCCGCCCGAGCTCGGTGCCGCGTACGGCGTGTCGGGATCGAACCTGCGCGCATCGGGCGTCGACTGGGACCTCCGCCGCGACGGCAAGCCCTACCTCGCGTACCGCGAGCTCGACTGGAAGGTCTGGACGCATCCCGACGGCGACTCGTTCGCGCGCTACTGGGTGCGGCTACAGGAGACGCGCGAGTCGGCGCGCATGGTGCTGCAGCTCCTCGACGGGCTGCCGAGCGGCCCGCTCATGGCGAAGGTCCCGCGCATCATCAAGGTGCCCGAGGGCGAGGTGTGGGTGAACACCGAGAACCCCCTCGGCGAGATGGGCTACTACGTCGTCTCGAAGGGCGCGACGGGACCGTTCCGCGTGAAGATCCGCTCGGCCTCGTTCAGCAACGTCTCGATCCTGCCCTGGTTGCTCAAGGGCGTCTACGTTCCGGACATCGTGACGATCCTCGCGGGCCTCTACTTCATCCTCGGCGACATCGACAGATGAGCGATGAGCGAGCGATGAGCGAGCGTGGCCTGAGCGGCCCGGCGCCGAAGGCGCCAGGAGCGGAGCGATGAGCGAGCGTCGGGAGGCGGGTATCCCGCTGAGCAGCGAGCGTGGCCTGAGCGGCCCGGCGCCGAAGGCGCCAGGAGCGGAGCGATGACCGCCCTCACGACGCATGTCCTGGCGTTCCAGGTCGGGTGGGGCACCACGCTCGCGATCAAGACGCTGATCGTGCTGGCGCTCGTGCCGCTCGCGGCGCTGATCCTCGGCTACGTCTTCCTGCTGAAGATGATGAGCCACATGCAGAGCCGGCTCGGTCCGATGGACCCGGGCGGGTTCCACGGCTGGTTCCAGCTCATCGGTGACGGCATCAAGTTCATGCAGAAGGAGGACGTCTTCCCGTCGGAGGCCGATCGGCGCGTGTTCGCGCTCGCACCGGTCGTCGTCGTGATGTCGACGTTCCTGATCTTCGTGGTGATCCCCGGCGGCCCGCGCATCGCGGTGGCGCGCCAGGGCAGCGCGAGCGCGCCGTTCGGCATGGACGTCGGCGTGTTCTACGCGCTCGCAGTGTCGAGCCTGTCGGTCATCGGCGTGCTCATGGCGGGCTGGGCGAGCGCGAACAAGTACGCGTTGCTCGGCGCGCTGCGCGCCGCCGCGCAGCTGATCGCCTACGAGCTCCCGCTTGTGCTCGCGGTCGTCGGCGTCGTCGTGCAGGCCGGCACGATGAGCCTGCAGGGCATCGTCCTGTGGCAGCAGAGCGGCCACATCTTCGGCTGGTCCGGAGTCGGCTTCCCGCTGATCCTCACGCAGTTCGTCGGCTTCGCGCTGTTCATGGTCGCCGCGCAGGCCGAGCTCACGCAGCCCCCGTTCGACATGCCGGTCGCGGAGTCGGAGCTCGTCGCCGGCTACATGGTCGAGTACACGGGCTTCCGCTTCCTCTTCTTCTTCATCGGTGAGTTCGGCACCGCGTTCGCGTTCGCCGCGCTCGCGGCGACGTTGTTCCTGGGCGGCTGGGCGGTGCCGTGGGTGCACGGGAGCGCGGCCGACGTGCTCGGTCCGATCGTGCTGTTCACGAAGATCATGGCGGTCGCGTTCCTGATGTTCTGGGCGCGCTTCACGTACCCGCGCTTCCGGGAGGACCAGCTCCAGGCGCTCGCGTGGAAGTGGCTGATCCCGATCGCGCTCGCGAACATCCTCGTGACCGGCATCCTGAAGGTGGCGTTCTGATGGCAGCCGGCAAGCAGATCAAGGGCATGCTCGGCGGGCTCGGCGTGACGTTCAAGACGATGCTGAAGCCCGCGGTCACGGTGCAGTACCCGCACGAGCGCGAAGACCCGGCGCCGCGCGCGCGCGGTGTCATCGCGCTGAAGGAAGAGAACTGCACCGTCTGCATGCTGTGCGCGCGCTCGTGCCCCGATTGGTGCATCTACATCGAGGGCCACAAGGAGAAGCGCCCGCCGCGCCGCGAGGGTGGCCGCGACCGCACGGTCAGCATCCTCGACCGCTTCGACATCGACTACGCGCTGTGCATGTACTGCGGCATCTGCGTCGAGGTGTGCCCGTTCGACGCGTTGTTCTGGAGCCCCGAGTTCGAGTACTCCGAGCCCAACATCGCGTCGCTGCTGCACGACAAGGAGCGTCTCGGCGAGTGGATGGAGTCCGTCCCGGAACCCGAGCCGCTCGAGCTCGGCGCGGACGTGAAGGGCAAGAAGTAGTCCCGTGGTCGCCGAGAACGTCGCCTTCGGCATCATCGCGGCCGCGATGGCGGTCGGCGCGATCGGTGTCGTGCGCACGCAGAACATCGTGCACGCGGCGCTGTTCCTCGTCGTCGTCCTCGCGGGCGGCGCCGCGCAGTACATCCTGCTCGGCGCGGAGTTCGTCGCCTGGGTGCAGGTGCTCGTCTACATCGGCGCGGTGATCGTGCTGTTCCTCTTCGGGATCATGCTGACGCACGCGCCCATGCACCCGACCGAGAAGATGGACAACAACCTGCGCGCCTGGGCGCTGCTGCCGTCGCTCCTCATCGCGGTCGTGCTCGGCGGGCTGCTGATCGACGCCTTCGGCAACGACAAGATCCATCTGGACGCGCCCACGCCGAACGCCGCGATCACGAACTCGATCTTCCGGGTGTATCTGATCCCGTTCGAAGTCGTCGGCGTGCTGCTCCTCGCCGCGCTGATCGGCGCCGTCGTGCTGGCTCGGAAGGACTGACCGTGCCGCTCAACGAGTTCCTGCTCCTCGGAGCGTTCCTGTTCGCGACCGGCGTGTACGGCGTGGTGACGCGGCGCAACAGCGTGCTCGTGCTGATGAGCGTCGAGCTGATGCTCGCGGCGGTGAACGTGAACCTCGTCGCCTTCTCGGCGCGCGTGCACGACGTCGCCGGCCAGGTGTTCGCGCTGTTCGTGCTCACGATCGCGGCGGCCGAGGTCGGCGTCGGCCTCGCGATGGTGCTGCTGATCTACCGCAACCTGCACAGCTCCGATCTCGACGACGTCGACGTGCTGAAGGGCTAGGGGCAGCCGGGTGTTCTTCCTCGACCACGCATGGTTGGTGCCGCTGATCCCGGCGGTGTCGTTCGCGATCATCCTGTTCTTCGGCAAGCGCTTCCCGAAGGGCGGATCCGAGATCGGGATCGTCGCGCTCGGCGCGTCGTGGGTGCTCTCGGTCGGCGCGCTGTTCCAGTGGATCCACCGCGTCAACCAGGCCTCCGACGCCTCGGGCGCGCTCGGCACCGTCAAGGCCTTCGCGTCGAGCCTCAAGCTCGCGGCGACGAGCAGCGGCGAGCACCTCGCGCCGGTGCAGCCGATCGTCCACTCGCTCACGTGGTTCCAGAGCGGCGGCATCAAGTTCGACGTCGGCATCCAGATCGACGGCCTCGCCGTGATGATGATGTTCGTCGTCACGACGATCTCGCTGCTCGTGCACATCTACTCGACCGAGTACATGCGCGGGGATCGCCGCTACACCTACTTCTTCGCGTGCCTCAGCCTCTTCACCGCGTCGATGCTCGTGCTCGTCGTCGCGAACAACACGCTCCAGCTGCTCGCCGGTTGGGAGCTCGTCGGTCTCTGCTCGTTCATGCTCATCGGGCACTGGTGGGAGGAGAAGCCGAACTCCGACGCCGCGCTGAAGGCGTTCCTCACCACGCGCACCGGCGACATCGGCCTGCTGACCGGCGTGATCATGACCTACTTCATCGTGGGTCGCGCGACGGGCACGCCGTCGTTCAACATCCTCGCCCTCAACAACGCCGCGCTCTCGGGCAAGGTCAGCCACCTGCTCCTGCTCATGTGCGCGATCGCGTTGATGTGCGCCATCATCGGCAAGAGCGGTCAGTTCCCGCTCCACACCTGGTTGCCCGACGCGATGGCGGGCCCCACACCGGTGTCGGCGCTGATCCACGCGGCCACGATGGTGGTCGCGGGTGTGTACCTCGGTGCGCGCCTGTATCCGGTCTTCTTCGAGGGCTTCTCGATCGGGCACGGCGGCGTCAACATGATGTCGGCGATCGGCGGCGTGACGATCATCATCGGGGCCGGGCTCGCGTTCGTGCAGGACGACATCAAGAAGGTCCTCGCGTACTCGACGATCAGCCAGCTCGGTTACATGGTGATGGGGCTCGGCGTCGGCGCGTGGATCGCCGCGATCTTCCACCTCTTCACGCACGCCTTCTTCAAGGCCGACCTCTTCCTCGGCGCGGGATCGGTGAGCCACTCGGGCTCGCACCACTCGTTCGACATGAAGAAGGACATGGGCGGTCTGCGCACGAAGATGCCGCAGACGTTCGCAACGTTCGTCATCGGATCGATCGCGCTCGCGGGGATCTTCCCGCTCGCGGGCTTCTGGTCGAAGGACGAGATCCTCGTGACCGCGGGGAAGAGCGGATACACGTTCTTCATGGTCGTCGGCCTGATCGGCGCGTTCATGACCGCCGCGTACATGACCCGCTGCGTGTACCTCACGTTCTTCGGCGAGTACCGCGGCGGCCACGCCGACGACCACGGCCACGCGGTCGCCGCCGACGCGCACGACACGCACGCGACCCACGACGTGCACGCGCACGAGCCGCACGAGTCGCCGCTCGCGATCACCGGGCCGCTCTGGGTCCTGTCGTTCTTCGCGGTGACCGCGGGCTTCCTCAACGCCGAGGCGTTCCACATCGAGAAGTTCAAGGAGTGGTTCGAGCCACGCGTCGCCTTCCCCGACCTGCTGCACCCCGCGTTCAGCTGGGGCGCGGCGGGCATCTCGGTCGCGATCGCGCTGCTCGGTGTGTACGCGGGCTACGCGTTCTACTGGCGCAACCAGGGGCTCGTGAACTTCACCGAGAAGAGCGCGGCCGCGCGCGCCGGCAAGACGTTCCTCGTCAACAAGTACTACCTCGACGTCCTCTACACCGACGTCATCGTCCGTTCGATCAAGGGTCCGATCGCCGACGCGTCGTACTGGATCAACCAGCACGTCATCGACGCGGTGCTCAACGGCGTCGGACGCGGCTCGCTCGCGGTCGCGCGCTTCACGTACGACATCCTCGACCAGCGCGGCGTCGACGGGATCGTCAACGGCATCGCGGTCGGCACGGGCGACGCGGGTGGAGCGGCCCGGTCGGTCGAGACCGGCCGTTTGCAGTGGTACGCACTCATGATGTTCTCCGGGGTGGCGCTGTTCAGCGTCTTCCTCTGGATCGCGCACTGACCGGAGGGGTTCTCGTCCGATGAACTGGTTCGATTCCTGGGCGCTGACACTGGTGGTGTTCGTGCCCGTCGTGGGCATGGCACTCCTGCTGCTGATCCCCCGCGAGGACGAGCAGGCGATCAAGGTGACGACGTTGCTCACCACGCTCGTCACGCTCGGCCTCACGATCGGGGTGCTCGCCCGCTACCACTACGGCGCCGGCCACCCCGGCCTCCAGTTCGACGTGAACAAGAGCTGGATCGACGTCATCAACAGCCGCTACCACGTCGCGGTCGACGGCATCTCGTTGCCGCTGCTCGCGCTCTCGCCGTTCATCAGCCTGCTGTGCGTCGTCTACTCGTGGAACCACTTCCCCGACCCGCACAACCCGAAGGCGTTCCTCGCGCTGCTGCTCCTGCTCGAGACGGGCATGAACGGCACGTTCGTCGCGCAGGACCTCATCCTCTTCTTCATCTTCTTCGAGTTGGTCCTGCTCCCGATGTTCTTCATGATCGGGGTCTGGGGCGGACCCAACAAGGAATACGCGTCGATCAAGTTCTTCCTGTTCACGATGTTCGGCTCCGCGCTGATGCTGCTGAGCTTCCTCGCGCTCTACTTCAAGGTCGACGTGACCGCGGTCACGCACGGAGCGATGCACCACACGTTCGACATCCCGACGCTCGCGAAGGCGCACGGCGCGGGTCTCGTGCACAGCACGCAGGTTCTGATCTTCGGCGGCCTGTTCATCGGCTTCGCGATCAAGGTGCCGATGTTCCCCTTCCATACCTGGCTCCCGGACGCGCACACGGAGGCGCCGACCGTCGGCTCCGTGCTGCTGGCCGCGATCCTGCTGAAGCTCGGTACGTACGGCTTCGTACGGATCGCGTTGCCGGTGCTCCCGGTCGCGGCGCGCACCTGGGCACCGTGGATCGGACTGCTCGCCGTGATCGGCATCATCTACGGCGCGTTGAACTGCCTCGCGCAGACAGACATGAAACGTCTCATCGCGTTCTCGTCGATCGCGCACATGGGCTTCGTGATGCTCGGCATCGCGTCGCTCACGTCGTTCGGCATCAACGCCGCGATCTTCGGCATGGTCGCGCACGGCCTCATCACCGGCATGCTCTTCTTCCTCGCCGGCTCGGTGCAGCACAACTTCAAGACGCGCGAGATGAGTCGGCTCGGCGGTCTGTTGCTGCAGGCGCCGAAGATGGGCTGGATCCTCGGCTTCTGCGTGATGGCGTCGCTCGGTCTGCCCGGCCTCGCCGGCTTCTGGGGTGAGTTCCCCGCGATCCTGTCGGCGTTCTCGCCCGCGGCGCCGCTGAGCGAGCCCATCTTCCGGACGTTCATGGTCGTCGCCGCGGTCGGCACCGTGTTCGCTGCGGGCTATCTGCTCTTCATGCTGCAGAAGGTGGCGTTCGGCACGGTGCGCGAGGAGTTCGCGTCCGCGCACATCCACGACGTCGGAATCGCCGAGTGGATCGCGTGGACCCCGATGCTGGTTCTCATCCTCGTGCTCGGCATCTACCCGAACCTGCTGTTCAAGATCTCCGACGTCGCGGTGCACCCGATGACGACGGCGATCGGCAAGGCGATCGTGCGGTGATGAGTTCGTGAATCCACACGTCGATTGGCACGCACTCGCGCCCGATGTCGTCCTCACGGGGACGATCATCATCGTGCTGCTCGTGGACCTGCTCGCGCCGGGCCGCGCGCGGTGGCAGTCGTCGCGCATCGCCGCGCTCGGTGTGCTCGGCGCGCTCGTCCCGGTGTTCACGCTCGGGGCCGACGGCCACAACCGCCTGCTGTTCGGCGGCGCCTACGCGGTCGACAACTACGCGCTCGCGCTCAAGGGCTTCTTCCTGATCGTCGCCTACCTGACGATCCTGCTCTCCGCCGACTACATCGCCGAGGGCGACTACTCGCAGAACGAGTTCTATTTCCTGCTGCTCACGGCCGTGCTCGGCATGAGCATCATGGCGTCGGCACGCGACCTCATCACGTTGTTCGTGGCGCTCGAGACCATCTCGATCCCCACCTACGTGCTCGCCGGCTATCGCAAGCACGACCGCCGGTCGAACGAGGCGGGCATCAAGTACTACCTGATCGGTGTGCTGTCGTCGGCGGTGATGCTCTACGGCATGTCGTTGATCTTCGGGCTCACCGGAGCGACGACCCTCTCCGGCATCTCGCACTGGATCGGCACGCACCACCATGCGCCCGCGCTGCTCACGGTCGCGATCTTCCTCTCGCTCGTCGGCTTCGCGTTCAAGGTGAGCGCGGTGCCGTTCCACTTCTGGGCGCCGGACACGTACGACGGCGCGCCGACTCCGGTCACCGCGTTCCTCTCGGTCGCGTCGAAGGCCGGCGGCTTCGTGGCGATGCTGAACATCGTCTTCTTCGGCTTCGGCAACGACGGCAAGGCGTGGTGGTGGGTCATCGCGATCCTCGCCGCACTGTCGATGACGCTCGGCAACCTCGCCGCGCTGCGCCAGACCAATCTCGTCCGCATGCTCGCCTACTCGTCGATCGCGCAGGGCGGCTTCCTGCTCGTGCCGTTCGCGGCCTACGGCATCGCCCGCACGAACGACGTGCGCACGTCGTCGTTCGAGGCGACGATCGTGTACCTGCTCATCTACGGCGCGATGAACCTCGGCGCCTTCGCCGTGCTCATCGCGGTGGCGCGCCGCACGCGTTCCGCGGAGATCGACAGCTACGCGGGCCTGTTCAGCACGTCGCCGGGTCTCGCGGTGGCGATGACGATCTTCCTCGCCTCGCTTGCCGGCATCCCGCCGCTCGCGGGCTGGTACGCCAAGTTCGTGATGTTCCGGGCCATCATCCAGGCCGGGTCGAGCAACCACTGGGCGGTGGTGCTCGCGATCATCGCGGCGGTGAACTCGGTGATCGCGTTCTTCTACTACGCGGGCGTGATCCGGCAGATGTGGTTCCGCGAGCCGGCCGACGGCGGTGGCCGCGTGCAGACGAACCTGCCGCCCGCACTCGGCGCGTCGATCGCGCTCACGACCGCGGCCGTGCTCGTCGTCGGCGTGTACCCGGAGCTGTTCGCACGCGTCGGCGACCTCGCGACGCGATTCGTCTCCTGACGTAACGACCACATGGACGGGCCGGCTGCCTCGCTCGCCCGGCTGATCCGCCGCGAGGGCCCCGTGCCCTTCGACGTGTTCGTCGAGCACGCGCTCTACGGCGCCGGGGGCTTCTTCGCGTCGGGCCGCGGCGCGGGACGCGACACGGCCGACTTCATCACGAGTCCCGAAGTCGGTCCGCTGTTCGGCGCGCTCGTCGCGACCGCGATCGACGGTTGGTGGGACGCGCTCGAACGTCCGGATCCGTTCGTCGTCGTCGAGGCCGGCGCGGGTCGGGGCCGGCTCGCGTCCGACGTGCTGCGCGCCACGCCCGCGTGTCTGCGCGCGCTGCGATACGTGCTCGTCGAACGCTCGCCCGCGCTGCGCGACGCGCAACGCGAGCGGCTCCGACTCGAGCCGCCGGACGAGGCGTTCGGCCCGTTCGCGGCCGCACCCGACGGCGCCGACGCCTCGGTACCGGTACCCGCGAGCGGTCCCGTCGTCACCGCGCTCGACGAGCTTCCCGGCGTGGAAGTCGACGGTGTCGTCTTCGCGAACGAGCTGCTCGACAACCTGCCGTTCGGAATCGCCGTCTTCACCGCCGCGGGATGGGCCGAGGTACGCGTCGCGCTCGACGACGACCGCTTCGTCGAGATGGTCGTGCCCGCGCGCGCGACCGACGCCGCCGCACTCGGGCGTGTCACGCACGGTCTCGACGTCGCGGTCGGCGCGCGGCTGCCGATCCCGCGCGGCATCGACGAGTGGATCCGGCGCGCGTCGGCGACACTGCACCACGGGTTCGTCGTGCTCCTCGACACGATGGATACCGCCGCGGGCGTGCTCGCACGCGGCGAATCTGCGTGGTTGCGCACGTACCGCGGCCACGCGCGGAGTGGGGAGCCGCTCGTCGATCCCGGCTCGCGCGACCTCGTGTCCGACGTCGTCGTCGAGCAGCTGCACCACGCCGCCGCCGACGCCGGATTCACGGTCGAGCGCGACGTCACGCAGGCCGATTGGCTCGCCGAGCTCGGCATCGACGCGGCCGTCGCCGACGGGCGCGACACCTGGGAGGCGCGCGCCGCGGTCGGTGATCTCGTCGCGCTCGAAGGGCGCAGCCGCGCGCCGCAGGCCGCCGCGCTCACGGATCCCGCAGGGCTCGGTGCGCACCGAGTCGTCGTGCTCTCGAAGGGAACGCGCCCGCGGAGGCGGTAACACGGTCGCGTGCTTGCTCGTCGCGGCACGGAGCTTCGACTCGGTTCACGAGCTGACCGCGCACCCGCGACGGATAGTTTTGGGCCGGTTACGGCGAACGGAGGGACATCCATGACGGAGGCGCTCGAGGCCCTGCTCCAGGAAGGGCGCACGTTCCCGCCGTCCGAGGAGTTCCGCAAGCAGGCGCTCGTCAGCGGCACCGACCTCTACGCCGACGCCGACCGCGACTGGCAGGGCTTCTGGGCCCGCCAGGCGCTCGCGCTCGACTGGGATCAGGAGTGGACGTCGATCCTCGACTGGGACCTGCCGTTCGCGAAATGGTTCGTCGGCGGTCGCCTCAACGTGTCGTACAACTGCCTCGACCGCCACGTCGCCGCGGGCCACGGCGACCAGGTCGCGTTCTACTGGGAGGGGGAGCCCGGCGACACGCGCGTGCTCACGTACGCCGACATGCTCGCGGAGACCTGCCGGCTCGCGAACGCGCTGAAGTCGCTCGGCGTGAAGCAGGGCGACCGCGTTGCGGTGTACCTCGGGATGGTGCCCGAGCTCGCGATCTCGTTGCTCGCCTGCGCGCGAATCGGCGCCGCGCACTCCGTCGTGTTCGGCGGCTTCTCCGCGCAGTCGCTCAAGGACCGCATCAACGACGCGGAAGCGACCGTGCTCATCACGGGCGACGGCGCGTGGCGGCGCGGATCGATCGTGCCGCTCAAGGAGATCGCCGACGAAGCGCTCACGGAGACGCCGAGCATCGAGCGCGTGCTCGTGCTGAAGCGCACCGGGCACGACGTCGCGTTCGATGCGAAGCGCGACGTCTGGTACCACGACATCGTCCCGCAGCAGTCGAGCGAGTGCGCGCCCGAGTCGATGGACGCCGAAGACCTGCTGTTCCTGCTCTACACGAGCGGCACGACCGGCAAGCCCAAGGGCATCATGCACACGACCGGCGGCTACCTCACGCAGGTCGCGTTCACACACAAGTACGTGTTCGATCTGAAGCCGGACACCGACGTCTACTGGTGCACCGCCGACATCGGCTGGGTCACCGGGCACTCGTACATCGTCTACGGGCCGCTCGCGAACCGCGCGACGAGCGTGATGTACGAGGGAACGCCCGACTACCCGGACCGCGAGCGCTTCTGGTCGATCGTCGAGAAGTACGAGGTCACGATCTTCTACACCGCGCCGACCGCGATCCGGACATTCATGAAGTGGGGCGACGCCGAGCCCGCGAAGCACGACATGTCGTCGCTGCGCGTGATCGGTACCGTCGGCGAGCCGATCAACCCCGAGGCCTGGGTCTGGTACTGGCAGACGATCGGCGGCGGTCGCTGTCCCGTCGTCGACACGTGGTGGCAGACGGAGACCGGCGCGATCATGATCAGCGCGCTGCCCGGCGCGACGACGTTGAAGCCCGGCAGCGCGACTTTCCCGCTGCCCGGCATCGCCGCGAACATCGTCGACGACGCGGGCAAGGAGGTCGGCATCCCGGGCGGCGGTTACCTCGTGCTCGAGCGACCGTGGCCGTCGATGTTGCGCGGCGTGTGGGGCGATCCCGAGCGCTACCGCACCACCTACTGGAGCACCTACGAAGGCAAGTACTTCGCGGGCGACGGTGCGAAGCGCGACGACGAAGGCTATTTCTGGCTGCTCGGTCGCGTCGACGACATCATGCTCGTCGCCGGTCACAACATCTCTACGACCGAGGTCGAGTCCGCGCTCGTCGACCACCCCGCGGTCGCGGAGGCCGCGGTCGTCGGGCGCGCCGACCCGACGAGCGGTCAGGCGATCGCCGCGTTCGTCATCCTGCGCGGGCACATGGAGCCGAGCGACGCGCTCGCCGAAGAGCTGCGCGACCACGTCGCCAAGCTCATCGGTCCGATCGCGAAGCCGAAGTCGTTGCTCTTCACCGAGGAGCTGCCGAAGACGCGCTCGGGCAAGATCATGCGCCGGCTGCTCCGCAACGTCGCGGAGGATCAGGCGCTCGGTGACACGACGACGCTCGCCGATCCCGGCATCGTCGACAGCATCAAGGCGCGCTACCTCGCCGCCGGCCCCGACGAAGGGTGAGCGGCGCGCGCTTGCGATACATCCCCGAGCACTGGACCTGGCGCGACGGACCGGTCGAACCCGGCGCGGCGGTCGTCGTCGACATCGACGGCGTGCTGTCCGATGCGTCGACGCGCCAGCACTACATCGAGGCGCCGCGCGCGAACTGGCGCGCGTTCTTCGACGCGTGCGGTGAGGACCCCGTCATCGAAGAAGTGCGCGGCCTGCTCGACCTGCTCGAGCCGAACCTGCGCATCGTGCTGCTCACCGCGCGCCCGCACCGCGTGCACGAGGTCACCGAGGCGTGGTTGCGCCGGTACCAGATCCGGTGGGACCTGCTCGTGATGCGTCCGTGGGGCGACTACGACCTGTCGCGCGACTTCAAGCAGGCGACGGTCTGGGAGCTGCGACACGCGGGCTTCGACCCGAAGCTCGCCTTCGAAGACGACCGCCGTAACGTCGAGATGTTCCGCTCCGAGAACATCCCGTGCCTCTACGTCCACTCCGGTTATTACGACTGATCTGTTGGTCCGGGCTCGCAAGCTCGCCCTCCTCGACGCCTCAGGCCCCACGCGAGGCCGCGCCGCTCGCGCCGCGCGCGCTCAGGCAAGGACCGCTGAGCCGATACTGAGAGCGGCGGAGTGCTCGGGCGCCCGGCTCGTACCCTTTGGGAACGTCTTCACATGGGCCCGTGTTGTGCGGCTCGACCCAACCGTGAACAAGGTGATCGGACATGCTCAAGAACACGACCAAGACCGTCGTACTGCTCACCGTTCTCGGCGCACTGTTCCTCGGTGTCGGTTCGTTCTTCGGCCAGGGTGGGCTGATCATCGGCCTGGTCCTCGGCCTCGTCTTCGTCGGTGGCTCCTACTGGTTCAGCGACAAGGTGGCCGTGAAGGCCGCTCGCGCCAAGCCGGTCACGGAGCAGGAAGCACCGCAGCTCTACGCCATCGTCCGTGATCTCACCCAGCGGGCCGCCATGCCGATGCCGTCGATCTACATCGCGCCGGCTTCGCAGCCCAACGCCTTCGCGACCGGCCGCAACGAGCACCACGCGGCGGTCGCGGTCACGCAGGGTCTGCTCCAGGTCGTCGATCAGGACGAGCTGCGCGGCGTGCTCGCACACGAGATCTCGCACGTGCGCAACCACGACATCCTCATCGGCTCGGTCGCCGCGACCGTCGCGCTCGCGATCACGTTCCTCGCCCGCATGGTGATGTGGGGCGCGATCTTCGGCGGCGGTGGCCGCAGCCGCGACGAGAACATCTTCGGTGTGCTCGCGATGGCGATCCTCGCTCCGATCGCGGCCGGCCTTCTGCAGATGGCGCTCTCGCGTTCGCGTGAGTACGAAGCCGACCGCAGCGGCGCCGAGCTCATCGGCACGGGCGAGCCGCTCGCGAACGCGCTGCTGAAGATCGAGAGCTACGCGCGGCAGGTGCCGATGGACGTCGACCCCGCGCACGCGACGGCGTACATCATCAACCCGTTCACGGGCCGCAAGGTCAAGTTCGCGAACTTCTACTCGAGCCACCCGCCGACGGCCGACCGGGTCGCCCGCCTGCGCGCCCAGTAGCGAACCCGCCGTCCGATCACCGCCGCCCGGGAACCTTCCGGGCGGTGATCGCGAGCGCTACGGTCTCGGGCGACTTGGGGGTGGGACCATGCAGGCACCGAGCAGCGCGTACCCGGCCACGTTCGCGATCGACGCGCCGGAGCAGGTCGCGAACTGGCGGGCGATCGGCCATGTGTTCATGGCGATCCCGCACCTCATCGTGCTGTACGTGTTGCAGTTCGTGTCCGAGGTCGTCGGCTTCGTGTCGTGGCTGTTGATCTTGTTCACCGGCAAGCTGCCGGAAGGGCTCGCCGGTGTGCAGGCGATGTACATCCGCTACACGGTCCGTACCTACACGTACGTGCTGTTCATGCGCGAGGAGTACCCGCCGTTCTCGTTCGAGACCAGCGCCGCGGATCCCGGCGACGACCCGCGCGTGCGCGTCGACTTCCTGCCGCAGCTCACCGACCGCAACCGGCTGACGGTGTTCTTCCGGATCATCCTCGTGATCCCGCACCTCATCGTGCTCGCGATCCTCGCGATCGGCGGGTGGATCGCGGCGGTCATCGCGTTCTTCGCGGTGCTGTTCACCGGCCGCTGGCCCGAGGGTCTGCGCGATTTCATCGTCAAGCTGATGCGCTGGAGTGTCCGCGTCCAGTCGTACTTCCTGCTCCTGAACGACGTGTATCCACCGTTCGAGCTGGACTGACCCTTCCGGTCGGTCGCGCCCGAGCGAAGCGACCCGTCCGATCTCCTGGGAACGGCGAAGCAGGGTGCTACTACCCCTCGCCGCTGGGTGCGCGCCACATTGTCGGCGCGCGCGATGACGGGCAACAGTGACAGCGCATGGGTGGGCCCATCGGCTGGCTGGCCGTCAACGACTTGCGCCGGCGGCGCGTCGCGACGATTGCCATCGTCGTACTCGTCGGTGTCGTCGGGTCGATCGTGCTCGCGGCGGTCGCGGGTGCGCGCCGCAGCAACGCGTCCTTGCGCCGCTTCAACGTCGTGAGCGGCACGACCAATCTCGAGCTCAACATCGGCGTCGACAGCGAGGCGCGGATCCACGAGTTCGAACGACGTGCGCGCGTGACCCGGGCCGGTGTGATCCGCGTGTTCGGGATCACCGCGGTGCAACGACCGAACGTCTCGTTCGCGACCGACGAGGACGGAACCTGGGGCACCGTCGTCGACCGACCGCGCCTCGTCAAGGGTCGGTTGGCCGACCCGAACGCGCCCGACGAGGTGACGATCGGCGAGGCGTTCGCGAAGCAGACGCAGCTCACCATCGGCAGTGTCATCGACACGATCACGTTGACGCCCGCGCAGGTCGAGCGGGGCAACTTCACACCGGTCGCCTCGAACCCGCACCCCCGATTGCGCATCGTCGGCATCGTGCGGCGCCCCGCGGACCTCAGCGATCTCGCCGCCGGTGGCGGCATCGTCTCGCTGACCGAGGCCTTCCGGCGTGCGTACGAGAGCAAGATCGTCTCGTTCGCCTTCGACCTTCGCGTCGCGGTGCCTGGTGGGCCGGCCGATCTCGCGCGGGTACGCGCGATCGCGGAACGTTCCTTCGGGAAGGACGACGGGTTCCGTGTCCTCGACCCGACGCCGGAGAACACGGGCGCGCAGCACGCCATCGACGTGCTCACGACCGCGCTGTGGATCTTCGCCGCGGTCGCCGCGATCGCGGGCATGTTCGCGGTCGGCATCGTCGTCGTCCGCGACTTCTCACGCGTCCGGCAGCAGCAGGCGACGTGGCGCGCGCTCGGTCTCACCCGCAACGAGCGCGCCGCCGTGAGCGTCCCGCGCGCGCTCGTGGTCGGCGTCGGCGGCGCCGCGTTCGCGGGCGTCGGTGCGATCGCGTTGTCGCCGCTCTTCCCCCTCGGCGTGGCGCGGCGCGCGGATCCCGACGTCGGCGTGCACGCCGACTGGCTCGTGCTCGGCCTCGGTGCGATCGCCCTGCTCGCGCTGCTGTTCGGGCTGATCGTGGCGACGGCCGTCCGGGCGGCGCGCGTCGATCCGCGCGACACCCGTCGCTCGCGTTCGGTGATCGACGCCCTCGCGGTCGCGCACCTGCGGCCGACGGTTGCGAGCGGCGTGCGCATGGCGTTCGACCCGGGGCGCGAGGATCATGCGGTTCCGGTCCGTTCGGCGTTTGTCGGGGCCGCCCTCGGTGTGCTCGGCGTGACCGCGGTGCTCGTGTTCACGACGTCGCTCGGGCGCCTCTCCGACACGCCCCGGCTCTACGGGTGGACGTGGGATGCGCAGGTTCGCGACATCGCGTCGCCGACGCGATGCAACACCGGTACCAGCGGTCTCGACCGGACGCGCGGCGTCGGCGACATCGGCGCGCTGTGCTACTCGTCGAGCGAGATCGATGGTCGCGACACGGTGCTCTGGTCGTTCACGGGGATCCGAGGCGAGATCGAACCGACGATCGTCGCGGGACGTGAGCCGCGGACGACCGGCGAGGTGGCGCTGGGTCGCGACACGCTCGACGCGCTGCACAAGCGCGTCGGCGACACGGTCCGCCTCGAAGCCGGCAAGGCCGCGCGGACGTTTCGCGTGGTCGGTCGCACCGTGTTCCCGTCGCTCGTCGCCGCCGACGCGCAGCACCTCGCCGACGGCGCGATCGTGACGCCGGAGGGCTACGCGACCGTGCACCGCGACGACACCGACGACAGCGGCTCGACGACGCGGTTCCTGCTGCTGCGTCTCGATCGCGGAGTCAGCGTCGACACCTTGCAACGGCGCGTCCTTGCGATTCCGGCCTTCGCCGAAACCGCGCGGCTCGTCCCGTTCAACCTCGGCGAGGCGATCGGCGGACCGACCCGACCGCCCGAGATCGACCGCTTGCGCACGGCCGCGCGCGTCGCACCGGTGCTCGCGCTGCTGATGATCGTCCTGGCGCTCGCGGCCGTCGCGCACGCGCTGATCGCGACCGCCCGTCGTCGCCGCTCCGAGTTCGCGGTGCTGAAGGCGCTCGGCTTCGATCGCCGACAGGTGCGGGCGACTCTCGCTTGGCAGGCGACGACGCTCGCGGTCGTCGGGCTCGTGATCGGTGTGCCCTCCGGGATCGTCGTCGGCCGGTTCGCGTGGCTCGCGGTCGCGGGGCGGATCGGCGTCGGGCCGAGCGTCGCCGTGCCGCTCGTTACGGTCGCCACGCTGATTCCGGCCGCGGTGTTGCTCGTCAACCTGGTCGCGTCGTTGCCGGCCCGCGCGGCGGCGCGTGTCCGCACGAGCCTCGCACTCGCGGCCGAGTAGGTCGCGACCGGGTCGCGCCGCGATCGCGCGTCTCCATTCGGCCGACAGCGTCCGGCGCTGCGGTGAGAACGGCCTCAGTCGCGGAAGTTCGTGAACTGCAGCGGGACTTCGAAGTCGTGCTCGCGCAATGACGTGATCGCGGACTGGAGGTCGTCGCGCTTCTTGCCGGTGACGCGCAGCTGCTCGCCCTGCACCTGGTGCTGCACGCCCTTGAGGCCGAGACCCTTGATGTACTTGCCGATCTCGCGCGCCTTGTCCGAGGAGATGCCGACGTTGATCGTGGCGGTCTGGCGCACGCTGCCCTTCGCGGCTTCCTCGACGTTGCCGTAGGTCAGCGCCTTGAGCGAGACCTTGCGCTTGACGAGCTTCTCCTCGAGCACCTGCGTGAGCGCCTTGAGCCGATCGTCGCTCGCGGACGCGAGCTCGATCGTGTGCTCCTTGAGCTCGACCGTGCTGTCGGTGCCCTTGAAGTCGAAGCGCGTCGCGAGCTCGCGCGCGGTCTGATCGACCGCGTTGCGCACCTCTTGCTGGTCGATTTCGGAGACGACGTCGAATGACGGCATGACGATTCACTCCCAGAAGAGCTCGTGAAGGCCGCTGCTAACGTAGCGCCGGGTCGGTACCCGAGTGGCCAAAGGGGACGGGCTGTAAACCCGTTGCGTTATCGCTACGTTGGTTCGAATCCAACCCGGCCCACGTTTTCTGCCTGCGGGGAAACACCGACGGGATGCGTCCCGCGGGACGGCGCGTCCGGCTACGCCGCGCAGCTCGAGCAGTTCGATCTGTCGCTCCGCGTCGCGTCGACGCAGGTTCCCGCGCCACTCCGGCGCAAGCTCAACGAGGTCGCCGCGAACGTCGGACCGGCCGCCGACTGCTCCGGACGTCAGAGCAGGATCTGCATCAAGACGACATCGAGCCACCTGCCGAACTTGCGCCCGATCTCGCGTTCGACGCCGATGGTCTGGAAGCCGCAGCGCGAGTGGAGCGCGATCGACGCCTCGTGGTTGCCGACGATGCGCGCGATCGCGGAGTGGAACCCGTGCGCGGTGCCGAGCCGCACGAGCTCTTCGAGCACCGCGGCACCGACTCCGTTGCCGCGCCGATCGCGGCGCACGTACACCGAGTCCTCGACCGTCGTCGCGTACGCGGCGCGCGGCCGGTACGGCGTGAGCGAGCCGAAGCCGACGACCTCGTCGCCGGCGGTCGCGACGATCGCGGGGTGCCCGCCCGAGTGCTCCTCGATCCACGCGAGCTGGTCGGCGAGGCTCCGGGGCACGAGGTCGAACGTCACGGTCGACTCGAGCACCTCGGGGTTGTAGATCGCCAGGATCGCCTCGGCGTCGCGTCGATCGACGAGACGCAGGCGCAGGTCCACGGGCAAGGAAGGTATCGCGGGGCGTCCGCTATCCTTCTCCGGCCGCCCCCTTAGCTCAGACGGCAGAGCACTTCCATGGTAAGGAAGGGGTCTACGGTTCGATTCCGTAAGGGGGCTCCGGGGGCCACGCACGCGTGCGTGCAGGCCCCGTTTCGGCGGAGTAGCTCAGTTGGCAAGAGCACACGGCTCATAATCGTGGGGTCGCGGGTTCGAGTCCCGCCTCCGCTACCAGCCCCGACGCCGGTCACGGCGATCCAGCCCCGAGAGAAACGACGGAGAGTTCCGAATGGCGAAGGCGAAGTTCGAGCGGACCAAGCCGCATCTGAACATCGGGACGATCGGTCATATCGATCACGGGAAAACGACGTTGACGGCGGCGATCACGAAGGTGTTGCACGACGCGGATCCGTCGACGGCGTTCACGCCG